>CAJCHQ010000664.1 GCA_903970295.1 Bryobacterales bacterium | reverse complement strand
GTCCTTGTGTTCACGCGCGAACCGAATTGTCTTTCTAAACTGGTGTCGACCAGATAGCCACGAGTGGCATGCAATGGGCGCGGTGTGCCATCGTAAACGCCCGCAGTTTTATTGCCGGCCGCACCGACCAGATATGGCGTGATGAAATAATCGTTGGGGTTGGGCATGAACAAATTGGAAAACGAACTGCGCCAGACGGTATTTTTGGCCACAACAAACGCGGCACCATACCGGCCGCTGACTTGTGCATCGGTGGTCGTTTGCTTCTGATACGGGGCGAGCGCAAAAGGACCAGCCCCTGGCACAGATTCTACGGCTTGAGCAAGCGCCAGGCTGTTGCCGTCGACGCTTCGCTGCATGTCGAAACGAACGCCACCATCGAGAGTCAGCCTCTTCCAAAAGCCGTTCTGTGGAGTCCATTTGTCTTGAAGAAAAGCGCTTTGCAGATATCTAAAGCCAGAGTATTTGCCCATGTTCCCGTTGAAACTCGGTCCGCCCGGTAAACCGGTAAAGGGGCTGATGACCGCGCCGAAAGGGACAGGGTTGGGATTGGTTGCCGAAGGGATGCTACCCAAATAATTGGCATTGAAATAGGTGGCATTGTACGAAGTGGTGACCGGGCGCAGTTCTGTCAGAAAGCCAGCTTTAAAGTGATGGGATTTTTTATAGGTTTTTAAAACGTTGCCCTGGGCCGAAAATATGTAATTGAATCGTTTCGCGTTGGCCGAGATCGAAACCTCCGGTTGTCCGTTATTGAACTGCACGCCAGGATCGAAAGCACCGCTGCTGCGAAAGCGCTCGTAATAGATGCCATTGAGAATGTGTAAGTTAGCTTCGTCCAGCCATTTCTCGAATTTATGTATATAACTGGCAATGATGTAATTTTGTCCGTCACTCTGTTGGTCTTTGACTCCGGCGCTGGCGGAGAGCCCGGATGTGGGAATCTGAAATGACGTTTGGTTGATTGCAGCAGTGATGCGGAATGTATCGCGGGGAGTTGCTAAAAATTCCAGCTTGGTAAAGGAATTGATGTCGACGCGATTGTTGTTAACATAGTCTTTTACTGGGGGCGCGATACCGTAAGTTGTGCCGCGAAACGAGCCCGATGATTCGAAGCGGACTTTATTCCAAAAATCATCATTCTGATTGAAGGCACCGCTTGCATTATAAAAAATACTGCCCGCTAATGGTCCGCCGATTTGCTGCCCAATATTGAAATTTGGTTTACTGGCGATCGGCAGTGATTTCATGTGCGCGACAGCTCCCAGTGGTCCACCGCCGTCGCTTGCTTCATAACCGCCAATATCCACTGCCATCGATTGGATGCTGCGCGGGCTAATCACCTGCGTCTGCTGCAAGACACCTGCGGCTTCTGGAATCACTACATCGTCGACGACATAATTGACTGCATTGTGTTCACCGCGCGTGATCATGTTGCCGTAACTGTCGTTCATCACGCCGGGTGTGCTATTGATCAAAGACCTCAGGTCATTACCATCTTTGTATTGGTAAACAAATTTGTGATCGAGATCGGTTTGGCTGCCGATTTCTTCCGGGTGGATGAGAGTGCGTTTACCGGTCACGCGTAAGATATCGACAGGCTCCATATCCTCTAATGGGATATCGAGCGTGCGCACTTCTCCGTTTGCTAATTCGATGATCTGGCTACCGGCCAACATATCTTTAGCAGAAACTGTGAGTGAGTATTTCCCTGGTTCTACAGTGTCGAATTTATAAGTGCCGTCAGCTCCTGTTTCGACTTCCAATCTTTTGTGTTCTTCGTCAACTTTGGTCAGCACTACTCGGGCATCCGGGATTGCCCTATCTTTTGATTCGTTGGTCACCTTGCCCGCAACGGAAGAGCTGGGCTTTGCTGCTTTGGCCTTTTCCGCCGGCGGCTGGGGCACTACGGATTGACTAATGAAAGTGGAGCCAGCCGACGAATTGAGAGAATGGTTAGAATTGCGCGTGTCACTTTTTCTGCCCGAATTAACCAGTGTGATTTGTTGTGGCAACGTTTGCTGGTTTGTTGGGTCTGTTGGCTCTGTTTCGTCGGCTCGCACAGCTGACGCTGCGACTGAGTAAGCAGTCAAAATGGCGAATAGAAATTGCGCAGATGGGCGCAGGAACACAGCCATCCCCTTTGGATCGCTTGGCTAGGCTGCTTCTAGTTCTGTTGCAGCCGACCGGGTGGTAATTGTTGAGTCGAATTATAAATGGAAATGATTTCCATTTGCAAGGCTGAGATATCTATAAAATTGTAAATGGAAACCGTTTCCATTATAATATTGAGAGTTACCTATCCATCTATCGCAGTGACCACTCCAATAGATAAGAGTTACAGCCATTTTTCTTCTTTGTGGGGCCATGGTTCGTGAATAAGATAAGCGCCAGTCATCACAGATTTCTTAGGGGGTCGATTTTCTGCTTGTCTGCCTGCGTAGTTGCTCTATCAATTGGCAGCGGCAGTTCTGCCAAGATGTTGTATAGCGGCACTGAATCGAAGGCAGTATTTACTCCGGCGCAGCCGGTATTTAATCCGGAGCCGGTCATTCCTTCGCATCTGCTCGAGGACTGTTTTCAATCCTATTGTGTAGCTAAGTTCAAGATCCAGCCGAATGGCACAAGCACAGTCAAGCTTGATACCTCTTCCGGATCGGATGAAGTCGATGAGCTGGCTCTCGAAACTTTGCGCCGCTGGCGCTTTAAGCCTGCCACCATGGATGGTGCGGCAGTCGAGGGCACCAAGAAAATCAAAGTTGAGTTCAAAGTCGACTAACAAGTACTAACAAGTACTAGAGAAGGCTCAAGAAAAGCGCTAATGGCAGCAGCCTTTTTTGCCTGGCTGCATTGAAACTACTTCCATTGTTTCTTCGGGTGCAGTGTACAGATTTGGAGCTTGGCGAAAAACTTGAACGAGTTCTTCAATCACGCGTTCGGAATCCTGTCGCTGAATCGCTTCCACCACACACGTTTCGAGATGCTGGCGCAGAATCGCTTCTGATGTTTTATCGAGCGCCGCTTGCACTGCTTTAAGTTGATTGAGCACATCGATGCAATATTTCTTTTCGTCCACCATGCGATGCACGGCATTGAGATGACCGATGGCTTTAGCCAAGCGGGCTTTCAGTTTTTCTTTAGAGGCATCGGTAATTGGCATAGCGAAAGTGTATCGCTAATCTCTACGTTCTGACTAGCTTGGAAACGGGCTATTTGGGGCGAACAACACCAAACTTCATTAGGAGAAAATCAGCATGCAAAGATTTCTATATGGATTCATCTCCGCGTGTTTTTATTCTTTTGCTCCAGTTAAACCAATTGAGATGGCGTCTTCCAGGGCTTCTTCTGGATCCCAAATGGACGCCGACGTGACGTTGCGCATGCCGGGGAAAACATCGTCAACGGTCTTCCTGGTGATTGTCGCTGTTATAGATGAGGCCAGCCATGCCAACGCACCCTCGACATACATCCAGGAAGCCATGGCTTCGAATACATAGGCAGAGGCTTCCTCATAACTGCCGGGTTCGGGATGGGGGTCTGGTTTAGTTTCTTTGAATTCAGTCAGACAACCGATAACGTGACTATTGTGCAGCAGCGCCGCTTTTAATGCGTCTTGCGCCTCGATCGTGTCTCCCGATAGCGCGAAGCTTGCGAGCGCTTTAGAATAGAGTGTTTTAGTGTCGCGTACGCCGTGTTGAGCGATGAATGAAAGGGCCTCACTATATTGGCCAGATGCCACCATAATTGGTACTAAAATACTTTTCGCTTGATAGTAGTCGGAGAGATCGAGTCGGATCGCTTCTTTGTAGAGTTCGATCGCTTCATCGAATTCTTCGATCACTGTTAAGCATTCGGCTAAGGAAAAAAGGGTTCTCAGATACGGTCGTGTCGACATGAACTTATGAAATTCACCCGTGTGCCGGCTAAACCCATCCTCACCGATCAATTTTTTGCCCGCTGCCAACCCTTTGCGCAATAGTGGGATCGCATCGTCAACTGACTTCGCTTCGTTCTCTGCCAAAATTAGGTAAGCGTCTGGGCAATCTGCCGAGATGGTCAGTGCCTCTTTGGCTAGTTTCACTCGGCTATTTTTGCCTGAGCTGGCAAAGGCATCGTAGGCCTTGTCTTGAGCCCGCTGTGCTGGGGTCAAACTGTTCTGATAGTCTGCGGGCTCGACGCCTTGCAAAAAGTTCTGAAGCTGCTGTGCGATTTCTTCCGGCGACGCATCTCGCTCCGCAAAATAGCGTTCGATGAATGCTAATTCCTTTTCGCTGCCTCTAGGATCGTCCAGTCTGTAGTCGTAACCGCGTTCATCATTAGATTTGGCTTTAAACTTGCGTTTGCCCATTTTTCTTATTCCAGAGGTTGTGATTCCAAGGATCGTAGTACACATTTGCTTGATCTGATCGCAAAAAATGCAGAAAAAATTGTGGCGCAATTCTCGATCTTAATGCCGAGCCACTGCTTAAGCTCAGCAAGCAGAATGGAGCATTGGTCGTCACTTTAGATGTCTGATTCAAAAATTGAAATTGAGAACGATTTTCACCGGGTTTTTCTTACTCAGTTAAACTACGGAGCATGGAAAGGGGCATTGATATTGGTTTTGAAAACAATTCCCGTTTTCGAAATCGCCACTCCGAATCGTTTAGAACTGAATATGGAGAAAATGAAAATGAGTTGTACGGTACACGAAAAGCACGACCATAAACATGGCGAAAACTGCGGGCATAAGGCAATCCGTCATGAAGACCACACCGACTATCTTCACGACAATCACCTCCACCATGTGCATGGAGATCATGTGGACGAGCACAAGCTGAGCGAATCTACTCATGCCAGTAAATGCACGCCTGAGCATAAATGCAACGGTCATGATTCTGGACACAAGCATGGGTCATCATGTGGGCACGAAGCCGTGCCTCATGCCGACCATGTTGATTACCTTGTCGAGGGGCACTTGCATAGCCCATGCGGTGACCATTGCGACCATCATGGCGCGGTCTGACTTGCCGCCGTTTAGGATAGACCAACGCAGATATTCGCCATTAACAAAGACCCTTGCCAATTATTTTGGCAGGGGTTTCTTTTCTTTAGTCGCTTGCATTCGCCAGCGAATTTTTTCAGCTTTGGCACCACTAAAGGCGGAGCGCTCCGTATACGGTATCATCACAGGAGAAGTTGCTATGCAATATGGTGATTGAGTCACCTGGGAGTCCCTTATGACAGATGAAGAGATTGTCCGCATTGAGAACTGGTATTTAGTCTCTAATACCGACGGCGACAAAACTGCGGTGGCGGTCTCCTATCGGTTGCGCGGGGATGTTTACGGTCACCCGACATACAAAGAGGGGGAGCGCTTGACCACATCCGAGATTTCTTCTCTGGAGGGAAACATAGTTCGTTGCAAGAGCCGTACTTATTATCTAGGCAAGCCCAGCCAGCGATATTTGGCTTCGTTGGCGGAGGACGGTTTTGCATACGATGTCGCTAACCCGATTCCGCAGGCCGTCGGCAGCGCCTTTGGTCGTTAGGCGCTACCGCCTCAAACTTTGACAAAATTGCCGTCTGGGACTTGCTTTTCGATTGTCTTGTGCTTGCGAGGGCGGACACACACGACTATGTGCTTGCCGCTTTGCGATTGACATTCTTCGGTGCCGCCCGGGTTTCCCCAATTGTCAGGGCTATTCGGGTCAGTCGGTGCAGACTGGGCAGCGAACCAGCGGTCTGGAATGCCTACGAGGACTGCGACTGCAACTGCGCAAAGTGTGCCGAACAAGTAACCAAAAATGTCCATATCTGGGGCCACCAAATTATTATTATCAACGCTGTTCGATACGAGTCTAACGTGTTGTGAATGCCGACAAAAATTTCTTAGTCTTTCCTTAGTGCGAATATAACTTTCGATCCATTCCGTGCAGCTATCAAGATCCAGTTACGAGTTTTCCAACGCTGCCACTTAGTCCACGACCTTTTTGAATGCCAACTGGAAGGGTTTTCTAGCCAGGGCTGCTCGGTCAAAGCGGTGCGAATCTAAGCAGAAACTAAGGCAGTCTTTCACTAAAAGCCTCGTTAGCATTCGACCATATCTTGGAAACTCTCGATCGAGTTCGGCTTCAGCTGTTTGGGGCTGTCTCGCTTGTGGTCCTGCTGGAATGCATTTGTAGTGCATATAGATAGGAAGCAGAAGCAAATGTCTGGCGCCGTCGGGTAGCGCACCATATCTGGTGGCATGAATGTAAGCCGACTAATCTCGAATGCACCTGGTCTTTTTTTCAATTGTGCGCCATTCAGCTAAACCCCGAATCGCCAACCAGATAAGCTCTGTAAGCTTTATGTAAGTATGGCGGTCGGCTGTAAGTTTCGTGTAATTGTCGATAGTTTTTGACGTCAA
>CAJCHQ010000663.1 GCA_903970295.1 Bryobacterales bacterium | reverse complement strand
TGCCGCTCGCCACCAACCAGCCGACAAGAGTGAGCAAGGCTACACCGATCACAACCGGTACGAACACAGCCGCCACTTTGTCGGCCAGTTGTTGCACTGGCACACGGCTGCGCTGCGCTTGACTGACCAGTTTGACAATCTGAGAGACCAGGGTATCCCTGCCTGCCCGTTCAGTTTGTACGATCAAGCTGCCGTTGGTGTTGATTGTGCCGGCAGAAACCTGGCTGCCCGCCTGCTTAACGACCGGCAAAGATTCGCCGGTGAGCATGCTTTCGATGATCGCACTGACGCCGTCGAGAACGATGCCGTCGACCGGCAGGCGCTTGCCTGGTCGCACCCGAACCTTGGCTTGGAAAGGCACAGCGCTGGCGGGCATAGATACTTCGCGGCCATCAGCAAGAATGACTTCTGCATCGGCAGGAAGTAGCTGCAACAGTGCCCGAATCGCACTCGCACTGCGCAAACGAGCTCGCGATTCGAGCAGCTGACCGAGCCACGCCAGCGTGGCAATTACGGCCGCCGATTCGAAATAGACGACGTGGTGCGCAGCCGACTGGGGGATGAACAGAGTTACTGTTACCAGTGAAATGGCGCTGAACACATAGGGGATGCCTATACCCAACGAGAGCAAAGTGAACATGTTCAAGCTGCGATTGGTGACCGAACTCCAGCCGCGCTGAAAAATTGGCAGAGCCGCCCAGAGTACAACCGGTGAAGCCAGAAAAAATTGCACCCAGCAGCCGACTAGATGATTGATGCCATGCGCGGCGCCAGAAGCAATTCCCGCTCCCAGCATATGCGTCATGCTCAGAAGAGCTAGAGGTACAGTCAGAGCGGCGCTCCAACTGAGCCTCTTGGTGATCTCATCCCGTTCGGCCTCGCCAGAGTCGTCCTGGAGATCAAGCAGAAGCGCCTCGAGAGCCATGCCGCAAGCGGGACAGGGCCCAGGTCTGGCAGAAATAACTTCTGGATGCATCGGACAGGTGTAACCACCTTCAGCACCTTTCTGCTTGTCAGTCAGTGGAGCTCGAACCGAGCTCTGGAGTTTGACTTCCGCTTGCGGAGTGGGGTTGATGAACGCAGCCGGAGCAGCAGAAAACTTAGTGGCACACGGCTGACAACAAAAGTAGAAAGTTCTGCCGTCCAGCTCGACTTTCGCTCTGGCAGTCGCCGGGTCGACTGTCATACCGCAGACAGGGTCTAAGTTCTCGTCATATGCGTTAACTTCAACTGCTGCAGTCGCTTGGCTTTGTTCGCCAGACGCACCTGCCTGTGCGTGCCTACCGTGACCGCAGCAGTTGTGTTCCTCAGTGTGCTTATCCTGGGTCATAAAGATGCCTTTCTCGGGTTTGGTGCTTCACCGCGGTACAAACCAGCTGCTTTGCTATGCGTTTTAGCATCGGTTTGGCAAGCTCTAGTCGGCGAAACTGAAGTTGTTGGTTGAGAGACCTGCGGCGCAGAAATTATTGAGAGACGACTCAGTGTCCTCTATTTGGGCGCTGCTTCTCTACTGTCATTAAGAGAAGTCATAAAGACCGAACTCACTCAGTCAAATAGCACTCAGAGCTTGCTCCAAACTAGAAGGAAAGTAACCACTCAGAAATAGACTGTAAGAGTTTTTATCTTATGTTGTGTTGGCCCGGCTATCAATGCGTAACCCCCGGTCGGGGATACTTCAGACTTTGCGGACCCGATAAACATTCGCTGGAAAACTAATGCGCACTCGGTCGGCGACAACCAATCTTTGCGCCACGCCAGTGGGCACAGAGACCGAATCTGAGCGATGTCTGAGTCGTTCCTGTTGTGATGCCACAACTGCCAATACTTGATGTAACGAGTTTTCTAGTCCTGGTCGGCCGACAAAACAATGGCAGTTGTTTTTGCCAAACTCATCTCGCTTTCAAATCTGATTCATGCAACATGCGAGCGCCTAAATCCTGACCTGAGCACGAACATGATTCAGTCAATTTCAGTGGCTGCTTTTTGTCTCGCAAAAGAAAAGTCCAGATGCTCTTTATGCCTAAAACAAAAATAGCGACGAGCGGAATCATTTGCATGACTGCCTGCCATAAATTTTCCCAACAGCACGGCTGCAAATCGTCACCCTTCAGCTAGTCAAGAGAGTATAAACACCCGCGAGCACTTCGGGAAGCCCCCCGGGGGGTTAGCTCAGGCGCTGTACTGCCACGGACAAGCCCGAGGCGCAAAAATGCACAGCGACGGACAATAGTCATAGAAAAAAGTGTGGCATCACTAGTGGTGTCCGATACAGAAGGCGATCATGTATGAAGGCGATGAGCTTTTTGCGCGGAGACGACTCTTAACCATCGTCACTGATTTTGCAAGCTGGTTCCGCCATCGAGTTTAATTGCGTGGCTTGACAACATTTTGACACAATCGCGAGATATCTTTAACTTGAAGTCAGTCACCTGTTGTTTGAACAGACTCAACAACTACGATTCAGGGTTCAGAATTTGAAATTTATGTTCAGTGATCCGTCTTTTCCATTTTTGAGGAATATCAGGATGTTAGAAACTGATGTAGGGACGCCGAGGGCGGGCGAAGGCCTTTCTTCTGGCGACAGGTCGAAATCGTTAAGTAATTACCAAGCATCTCACACGGATCAGTCGCCAATTCATCTGCTGTCACCCATTTAAAGAGAAGTGTAAGCGGCGCAATTTTGCATGGAGATTTAAGAACAACCGAATCAATCTGCAAGAGTTCAAGGACAATCCTAGCTCAGCCGAATTACTTATGGATGTTTCACCTGTGGGTGCGCAACTTTATACCGCTGCTTTCGCAGTGGTGATTCGAATTACTTTCTAACGACGAGGATTTGCCATGACAATGAACAATTACGAAAACGTTGCGGCACCGTCGGATAGTAGTCAAAAACAACAATCTTCATCTAGCCTCTATTCAGCCGCTTATGATCCGAAATCAACTGATAGCTTTTTACCAGCGAAACATGACACCGCTTCACAATATTTGCCGCAGGATTTTGATATCACGCACGGACGTCACACGGGAGGGCAAGGGCTCAGCGCTATGGCGAGCCTCTTTACGACCCAAGATCAAATTCTTGCCGCCGACCCGTCTTTAGCATCCAATCAGGCTGTTATGAAGCTTTTCGCCGCGCAGGATCAGGATATGCAGCAGTCGCTTACGAATTCTGGTCGGCCACGACCGGTAGAATCGACAAGTCCATCGACGACAACTTCAGATTCGACGCCTCCTGCGTCGTCGACGACACCCTCAGATTCGACCGTCTCCGCGTCGCCTGGCTCAGATAACTCCGGGAGCACCCCTGCTAACGGGTCAAATTCAGCCGCTGAGGGCAGCACACCTCCGGGCAAAGATGCTACCGGCTCGCCAACCGCAGCAAATCCTGCTCTAGCGGCACTAGAACAGACAGATCCAGCGCTGGCTGCGACCCTTAAAGCAGCATCAACAACGATGACTACTGATGGATTTAACACTCTTCAAAATTATTTAGCGGCGAATAACCCGACTAACAATACGAACCTCGACGCCACAGAAATGAGCCAAGCGGTGACGCAGGGTGTACTGAGTACAGCCGATGCTTCAGCCTTGCAAAATGCAGAGATAGCAAATATGCAGCCGGCGCAGATTTTGACATACGCTGAACAGTCCGATCCCACATTGTACAAAACGCTTACGGATACGGCAGCCAGTGGAATATCAACACAAGGCTGGAGCCAAGTGGAAAACAACCTGGTCAACAACTATACAGGCGACCCTTACATGGACAGCACATTGATGAACAATGTGCTAAATCAATCCGGACTGAGCGCAGCAGATCAGAGTACCTTAACGAATGTACTCAACACTGACCTACCGACCGCGTTGGCATCGGACCCATTTGCGGCAGGTCTGCAGGCAAACGATCCAACCATGTCGCAAACCTTGGCTGATGCGTCCAAGAATCTCTCAGCGAATGGCTATCAGACACTGGAAACCTACGTAGAACAGAACTATACAGGTCAGACAAGCAGCGACAACACGATCATGAGCAATGCGCTAACGCAAGCGGGATTGAATTCCTCCGACACAAGCGCGC
>CAJCHQ010000662.1 GCA_903970295.1 Bryobacterales bacterium | reverse complement strand
GAAGATGGAAATGTCGATGGTGAGGATGTTGATTGTGGTCAGTCAGATTTTCGTCCTCACAGAAATTCCTGCTACAGCCGCAAAAACCAACCGCAAGGCAACGTCCTGGCAAACTAGAAGCCAGAATGTCGAGAACAAAGCAATGAACTTAGTTAATCAGACGAGCGAAGTCAAAAGCTGGCTCAAGTTGTTTAGTGGTCCTAATAACTCGAGCCCTGCTACGGGTGGACATCCTGGTTGGCGAATCGTTAGCAGGAAAGGCAATAGCGTGACTGTCCAGGTTTTTGAAGATACACCTGATCGAGTGGTCACTTTTGGATATTACGATGTTAATATGCGCACGAATAAAGTGACTAAAAAGACCGATTAGGCTTCAGCGTTTGTCGTTACGGCGACGTGCCATGCTCAGCTTTAGCATCACTTCACAAGTTCGTTGCTTGAAGTTGAAAGCCAATTTTTCATCGTCGAGGTTGTGTGATAACCTCTGCAAGGTAGCAGCTATTTCGCGCTCATTGTGATTGTGGAAGTTTTCTAGACTGGCGATGAGCGCAGTCAATTGGCGTTCGGATTCTTCCGGATCGATGTTTTGTGCGGCTATATTAGCGTTTGCTACGATGTCGCTCGGAAGGTCTGAAACGTCAGCCTTAGCTGCTGATCCTATGATGTCACCGCGCCGCTCATTGCCACCAACTATTTCGACTTTGGTGAGACTGCGTTGAGCATGGCGTTGTTCGATATTGTGACGAAGCAACATTTCGCAAGTTCTTTGTTTGAATTGAAAAGCCTGGGCGGCACCCTGACACGTTTCGATTTGAGATGCCATCGTTTTGAGAGCGTTGGCAATTTCTTTTTGATTGTTGCTGAATTGGTCAGATAAATCGCGAATCACGCTGAGGTATATCTCGTCGGACTGACCGGAACTCTCTTCCAGCGTAAGCGCTTGTCTGGCTCTTTGTAGTAGTTCGTCATGCACGATTGAATGACCTCCATCAAGATCGTACACACTGACTCGCTCGAAAGTCACGAAGGTTGCGTTTATTCTGACTAACATTGCCGCTTTAAAAGTCTGATCACATATTTGTGATTGCAGATGAAATATGTCGTCGATCGTCATCATCACTTGAACTGTGGATAAATTGTGAATGCATGAATCTACGAGAGATCCACGAAACCTGCACCCAGGCTTAACACTCAATTTACCCAATTTCGAGAACATATCCGTGCAGATCATTGTCCTAGAAGACAGAAGCGCAAATGATTCACTCTTCTGAACCGTGAAATGCGCGCGCAAAATTTGAAGGAGAACGTCATGTATAAAATCAAGAAGATTTCTCTGTCGGTGGCCTCACTTCTCGGTTTAGTTGTGTTGTCATCCGCGTGTCCTAGTTTTGCAAACAGCTTTAGCTACAACCACCCGCGCCGGGCAGAAGTGTTGCGTAGAGACGGCAATTTAAATCGTGAACTAAATCATGACTATGGCCATCTTAATGGACACTTTAGCCAGCTAAAGAGCGAAGACCGTGCAATTCGGAGACAAGAACAACGAGATGCCCGCTTGAACGGCGGCTATATCACTCGTGGTCAGCAGTATCAATTGAATCGCGAAGAAAATCGTTTACAACACCAGATCAATCGCGACTACTAAAGGCTCCGCAGCCGTAATAATGTGAGTGATTACGTCTGCGAGAAACGCGCAATCCCGATAGGAACTCGGCACCTGTCGGGGTTGCACTTACCAAAGAAGCGCTTCTCTTTAGCGCTTCTTTGGCTTTTTTGGTTCGGTTTTCGTAACGCCCATCATCATCATTTCTACTGCTTCGGTATCGTCTGAGCCTGTCAGAACCTGTTCAGGACCATTGATTGGTTTCAAGCCTTTTGGTAGTGCGAACTCGGAGGCGCTGAAAGTGGCTTTCCTAAAACTAACTTTTTCGAGATAGCTGTGATGAACGTTTTGGCAGTCATTGTAATTGAACCAGAGAGGAATCCCTGACGTGGAAGGCAGGTCAAAAAATTTGCACAAAATTTTGCCGACGTGCCGATCCTGATTCAGGGAAGGATCAACAGCGACAGCGTAATCGATTTGTGTCGGGCTACTTGGCTGGATCTCTTGATTTGCTCGTTTACGTTTTTGGATCACTGCAAACTCAGGTGTGGATTGGAAGCAATTGATCTTGACTCCGTCGTCGGCTGTTTGCTTGATAAAAGCAAGCGGAATCGTACTCATAAAATTGCCGCCGAGGACAAACAAGGCTTTTGTAAACGGTATCTGAAAATGCTCGAAGTCCTTTTCATATAGTTTGCGGCTTTTCAAACTATACAGCGAAGCATCCCAAAGTGGTGGCTTGCAAAGTAGGGTTTCGCCGGATTTGGTCACAGTTAATTTGAGACCTTCCTTGCACATAATAGTGACTGTGTCACCGATAAGTTCATGGCGTTGTTTCAGAATATAACCCGGTATCCTTGCCTCGTCAGCTAGCGAGTTGGGAGCAACTGCCAAAAAAAGGGCACTCAACAAGATCGTCGAGAAAACTAGCCGCCGAAACAATTGTGAAAGGTCACTCTGCCGTCTGCTCATAAAAATTCAACTCGTAAAACCAAGCGTAAAGCAAATCCGTAGAACCGACTCACGTAAATCTTATAACCGATTTGCGCTAATTATGTTGTTGATTTTGGTTTGGGTTGCTTGAGCCGAATCAAGTTCCATTGCTGCGTCAGAGATTTTCCCATGTGCACCAATATTGTCGATTGCGGCTGCAAGAGATTGGCCATGCCGGTGTCATACACTACGTCTTTGTTTCCACCGACAGTCCAAGCGGCGCGCATAATCTTTCTGTCAACAGCACCGTGAACGGGCTTGACTTCTTGTGTGAGCGTGTTGTAATAGTTGCCGCCAATCGCGCCTTTTTTATTTACCGCCAGCTGGAACATCGTCGTGGTATTGGTTTCCGTTCCCTGGGTCAAAGAGAAGACTCCAAGCGATTTCCAATTCTTTGCTTGCGATTGCGTTAAGGCACCATTATTTGAACTTGTCGCTATCGATTGGGCAAGAGTTTGCGCCTGACCGTAATAAGCGGTTGCCGGTTCGACTTGCTGAGAGCCGTAATACACATTGTCGTTTTGATATGTGATGTTACTGCCGAAGTCATATTCGAGGGGAATATCGACAGCAGACATTCCCCAAAAGCCGGCAAGTGCTGGCCACCCGGTATATCCCCAGGCCCACCCGCCACCCCAGCCCGGATAACCCCAAGCGACCGGATATCTTCCCCACCAGCCTCGGTCGAATGCATCAGGATAGCGATAGCCGTCTCTGATTGCATCCCCGCGCAGCGCCAGAGACTGTCTGCTTACCGCATATGTGTTATGACCAACTCTCTGGTAACTACTGATTTGTCCGGCGGTGGCAATTTGTCCGAATCCGCCGTCAGTTGAAAGTGCACGCTGCGATCCGTACTCCATATCGGCATCTGTACGAAGGTCGGATTCGGACGGTCGAACTGAATCGTATTGGTGAGGGACATTTTCCA
>CAJCHQ010000661.1 GCA_903970295.1 Bryobacterales bacterium | reverse complement strand
AACAAGCCTTTAGCGCATCAGTGCTTTCATGCACAAGCGCATCTCGCTGCACAGATTCGATCGGGACGTGGCTCTCGACTGCGTTAATAACAGTTTGAGTTACGCTCGTTTCAAACATGAAACCTCCTGACACAAATGCTTGTCGACAACTGCATGTTAAAGGCGGATTGGGACAAATTTGGGTCATTGTGAGCGATTGGGACTGAGCACCCGAGCTGGTGCCATCAAATGTGGTGGTCCGGATTAATTAATAGACCGATCTGCTTCGCTCTGAAAAAAAGAACTCGAATGAAGCAGAGGATACCTTTCCCTCCTCATCATCCGAGCCTGTGATCAACCACAAATAATTGCCGGCCTTAAAGCGAGAAATTTTGCCGGACCACATCAATTAAGAATGAAAGTGGGTCTGCCGTCTCTTAAGGATTATCTTCGAAGAGTTAGCGCGGCTAAGCATCAGTGACGCAAAGTTGTCAGCAGCTTTGCCGTACCCAAGAAGGTGAAGTGTAAGACGACGTGCTGCCCAAGAATCTTTTGATGGTTACGTTGCAACAATCTTACTTTGCTGTGCCAAGACGTTTCAGGTGGTATAGCTCAGTTTTTGGTTTGCCATCTTCTTTTGTCTCGATTTCTAGATCTAATAAGTCACCCTTTGGACTCGAATACCTCATAATCATGAGAGGCACCTTCGGAGAATCAGCAGAGTATTGCGGAAATACTTCTAAGGTAGCTTTATTCGCATACTCAGAATGAGCCGCGACAGTGCAAAGTGCATCCTCTTCTTTTTTCGAATCCAGGTTGCGCAGGAATACATTCATTCGGCGCATTCTCATCTGCTTGCCCTCTGCCGCGAAAAAGTAATAAAGATAATTTCGGGCATTGGTGCCAGGTAACAAGAGTCTTCGCATACCTATAAAATTTCCGCGATCTGAAGACCAACTTTCCATGATCCTGATATCAGGGTCTGTCGAAATCCAATTCCCATCCAGGAAATTCATCACTTCTAAGCCGGGATGATCAACGACAGCCAGTTGTTCAAAGCGTTCGTTTGCCACTGCTTGTGGGCAGGTGAAGACAAACATAAGACTTAGAAGTATGAGAATCATAAACAGTCCGCCTCCCCAATTTAGAGAACGTATATTAGCAGTACATTTCAAGTAAGCCTAGCTGTTTGTCCTTTCATCTTGCGCCCGCATGGTTAAAAGAAAGGAGGGGTGTTCCCCCTCCCTCCTGAACATTTAAAAAAGTGGACAACTCCACTTCGTTCCGTTTGGTAGGGTTCCTGAAGGCCAGTTCGTAGGCGGATTGCTCTTACTTGGAACCTTGTCGTTCGCTATCAAATTACTGATGAAAGCGCGTGTACATGGAAAACCTCCCCCAGTCGCGCCACCATCGCTATCGTTTCCAAGGTACACGTCAGCCTCACTGGGAAAATATACCGCGTCAGAGTAACTCAACGACCCCGTAGTGTACGCCTCTGCAAACAATTCGCGATTGGGTTGAGTTGTGTTATCAGTGTTTGACCCTGGGTCGTATATGTAGGGCCATGCCGCTTCCAAGACTTCTTTATTGGATGTATATTTTGAATAGTCGGAACCCAATGCATGACCATAGCCGCTGGGAGTCCCGCAAATATAATTGCCAGTCATGACAGGCAGTTGTCCCAAATAGTCAGCGAAACTAGTGAACACGCCGTCGCCGCCGGAAACGGTGTTGTAACATGTGGGATTATCGTCAAACAGTTCCCAATCGTAGCTCAATTCACTCGCAAAGTCGGCCGAATTGGAAATGATATTTGGACCATTCGGAACTTGCGATTTCCCGGTGAGCGAGGCATACAGCCAATCTAAGTAGTGTCCTGCCTCGTGACCAGATGTCTTTGCTAGTATGTCATTTTCAAAACCGTCTCCTCGGTTCAGAAAAACGAGAGTGTAGATCGGAGCTTGGTTGACGCCTGCAATGCTCACAGAAACGCCAAAATCAGTGGCATCGATTGACTTTGGGTAGGACACTCCGTTCATATGCGTTGGCGCCCATGCTTCAAAATCTGCTGGAGAGTTGAATAGATAAAACACTCCGGCTGCCGCGTTGGTTTTGTGCACCGAAGCCATCCATGCTGCAAACTGCGTTCCTTGACCCGTATAGGTGTTGTTCAATCCGGCAGCCATCAAAGCGCCGTCTCCTGAAGTCGGTGTATTGGTTTTAGAATTTGTGCAATATTTAGTGTAGTCGCCGAATGGGTATGCGCCCTCAGTAGTCACATCGGTACAAGTGATTGTCTGTGCATTTCCGTTTGTAGCATGAAGAGCAAGCCCGAGCAGCATCATTACCGCGAGGGTGAAGATTGAGAGTATGCGTTTCATTTGTAGCTCCTAGTAGTTGATTTTGCCGCTAAGTTCAATCAATACAAGGCAGGACGCTTCCACACGCAAAGCTTGTAGCTCTGCTGGCGATACTGGTTTCTGTGACCGAGTGAAAGGTGTGGGTGTTATCCGACCGAGAAAAAAAGAAATAGAAGCCTCTCACACTACCGATGCCGGCAATCAAATTCCAAGGTCATCCTTGACGGTGTGGAAATCTCTAGAAACGTCAGGAGTATTGCCGAGCCAGCCTTACCTGACAACTTTTCAAAGTAACTTATTAGTGACGTCTAATTCCCGCGTTGGTCGCCCAGCTTGGGTGATACCACTTTCTTTTCTTTTTGCTTGCACGCTTGCACTGTTAGTAATCTGTGAATGTAATGACTGGATCGGGGTTAGCGGAACCACGCAAACGCCCATAAGGTGAACCTTACACCGTCTATCACCGATCAGCTTGAGCGATGTCGGCGGACTTCAGGAGATCTTAAATAACCGACCAGTGAAGGACGGGGAGATTTCGAACAGTCATGCCAACGCCTTAATCGGTCTCGCGATCACGCAAGCCAAAATCCACAATCAAACATAGTTATCTAAGAACTGGCATCAAGCAGCAGCAATTGCCGTTAAATTTGGAGGACGATAGAGATTACTGCGCAACCGCTGAGAACCTGGGAACACTAGCAGTTACTTGCGCCCAATCAGGCATGCGCAAAAACTCGATTGCCATCTTTAAAAACAAAGTGCCGCTTGCAAAAAATTTGCTGCTGGAATGGATGGTGTTGACGATTCGTGCGCGAAACCGCTGGAAGCAATTTGTTTGGATCTCGCTGACTATGATGATCTGGAAGACTTATTGAACTTTAAAGCCGAGACATTCAGAACATTCTACGGCGACAACGACGCCGGCAGATATGCAGCGGCCCTTGCCCGTTTGGGCAATGCCTACCAAGTGCACCAAGCGCTTCGCCGCCCTGCGACTGAAGTCACCTCACTTACATGTATTGGCTCTGGGCTTTGATAACCTGCGACACCAAATTCGGTGCCGAAGAAAAACTCCGTTGCTGCGCGAATTCTGATTCGCCAACTGCCCCTTGTGGAATAAACCGTAGATCAAACCTAGAGGCGGTTTGTGTTACAAAATCGTTTGAGTGGAGTTGTTGTACCTCACCTTCTCTTATTCCTTCGCGTCATGGCAAGGGGCTATCTCTCAGCCACTCATTTTGCCCTGCACAACTAGGGCACCATTCAATATGGATATGGTTGTTTTGCTACAAAGTACCTTGGAACATTTGCTCACGGCTTTTCGGGATAGCGAATGGTCTTCTCTATCAATCGACGTAGCTAATTGACCGGTCTACTTTGGTTCAGAAAAAAAGAAGCTCGAATGAAGCAGAGGATACCTTTCCCTCCTCATCATCCGAGCCCTAGATTTTCAAGCATCAGCACTCTAGACCGGAAGCAAAGCAAATCCCTGGTCGGACACTCAAACGGCAATACTGATGCAGCTCATAACATATGCGAATTGCGCCAGGGCGCGCCTTCTCTTCGAAAGTGGGTCTGCCGTCTCTTAAGGATTATCTTCGAAGAGTTAGCGCGGCTAGGCATCAGTGACGCAAAGTTGTCAGCAGCTTTGCCGTACCCAAGAAGGTGAAGTGTAGGACGACGTGCTGTCCAAGAATCGACCAACCGGGAGGGTTATACAAATCCTGCAGCATGACCATCAAGCTGACGCCAGCCAGGTTGCAAGCGGTCGCCACTTCCAGATCGACGGGGGTCATGTTTTTCAACCAACCTGGCAACCAACTATTCTTGGGGAAGATTGGCAGCACATAGACATGAAAACCGCCGACGCTGACGATGACCAGTAGAGTCCCGACCATGAAGTTTTCCATCATACTCAAGATGGTGTAAATCTTGTGCGGACTGTAGGTAAACATCTGTTGGGCAAGTCCCCCGAGTTCGAGAACGAACTGGATGATCAGGCTCGGCAAGGCAACCAGTGCTAGTCCTAAGATCAGGGGCAGCATCAACCATCTGAGTCCGAGAACGAATCTTTCCAGAGCCTGAGTTTGGGGGGTCTGAGGGCAGGGGCAGTCATCTTGCGCGTTGTTCGGCTGCTCGTTCATGTAGCTTGTCTCCTGGTTGCGATGGATAAAAG
>CAJCHQ010000660.1 GCA_903970295.1 Bryobacterales bacterium | reverse complement strand
GAACAGCCGTGATAAGTGCGATAGAGACGAAATTTTTCGATCACACTACCGTCGCCAGCGACAAATCCCGAGCGCATGCCGGGCACACTCGATCGTTTCGACAAACTGTGAAAGGCAAGGCAGCGAGAAAAATCGTTTCGCCCCATCTCCGCTGCCACCTGCAAAAGTCCGATGACCGGCTCATCCTCGTTGAAATATATTTCCGAATAACATTCATCGGCCGCAATCACAAAATCAAATTCATCGGCCAATTCGATCAATTTTCGCACTGCCCCGCGCGGCACCACAGTGCCCGTGGGATTGCCCGGCGAGCACAGATAGACCAGTTGGCAACGCTGCCAAACATCTGCGGGCAGGCTGTAGAAATCGGGCAAGAAGCCGTTCTCGGCTGTCAGGTTGAGAAACCAGGGTTGGGCACCGGCCAGCAAAGTCGCCCCTTCGTAGATTTGATAGAAGGGATTCGGCATAAGCACAAGAGCGTGCGGTTTCGCGTCGACCAGACATTGTGCAATGGCGAATAAAGCCTCCCGCGTGCCATTAACCGGTAACACATTTCGCTCGGGATCCAACATTCGATCGGGCAGTTGAAAACGGCGACTTAACCATTGGCCGATCGCCTGTCTCAGCTCGATTGTCCCTTGCGTCGTGGGATAGATGCTCAGTCCACTCAAATGAGACGTCAATTCATCCCGAATGAAAGATGGGGCCTCATGCTTGGGTTCTCCAATCGACATGATGATCGGCAGTTTATTTTCAGGCGGAGAGACCTTGGCTTTAAGCTGATTCAGCTTTTCGAATGGATACGGCTGCAGAGTGGCGAGATTGTGATTCATTGAATAACCGTTCAGGCGCGGTTCAACAGTATAAAGCAGCGGCGGTCCACAATCATCCCTGCCGCTGGCGACTGACACACCTGCGCTAGCTACTTTTCACAACTCAACCGGACAAGTGGGTTACGAGCCATTCATGAATCCCATATTCGTGTGATTTTCGAAGGTTCGCTCGGTTAGATTCAAAGTGCCGCATTTTGTTTCTGATATTTCTGACTGAACCCCCAAGCTCTCTCTCCGCCAGATTTTTTAGCAAGGAACTCGAGGACTGCTCCTCTCGTGTCTGCTTGCCTACGCAAACCTCACTCAAACCATCGCCCGCGCAAACTTTTGCCGGCGCGACAATAAAGGAACTGACATGCTAAATCCCATCAAAACCGTCAAGAACGTCGATTGGCTCTCTCCCAGAAAACGCCGCTGGTATTTCGCCCTATCGATTATCGCCCTCGCTGCACTTTGCGGAGTCGGCACGTCCCTGAAAACAGCAGCCCACCAGGACTGGCATCAGGTACTCAAAAGCTTTGCTGTCGGTCTTCTGCCATATGCTACCGCACTGCTCAAGGTCGTTCTGGTTTACTTCATCGCCTTGCTCGCTCGCGATAAAGCCACTGCCTTTGCCGCCCGCGTCGCTGGTCGATTGCCCGAACACAACACCTTCAGAGCGGCTGTGATCGGCAATTCCAATCTGATTCACTGGTTGCTCGCTACTGTCGTTGCCGTGTATGTCGTCGACAAGATGCTCATGGCCTATGTCTTCTTCGCCCTGTACGTCGGCTATAAGTTACTGTCGAAATACGTCGACGACATTGCCGCCGGCTTCGCCCTGATCTCCACCGCCAAAGTCAGAATCGGTCAGGAGATCACGATCGAAAGCGGCGCCACAGACGTCACAGGCGAATTACTGGAAGTCGCACTTTTCTACTCTACTGTCAAAGTGGGAGAGACTGTGCGCAAGGTTCAGAACAGTTCGCTCTGGCAAAACTGGATCGAGTCGCGTCAGTCGGTCTAACAACATCAAGCAGTAGTTCGAAATGGGAGAACGAGCAAATCCGAATCGAGATTCGGCTCCCCTGCTCGTTTTTCCGTTGTCGGAGCTATTACTATGGCACCTCGTATGAGATCCGCTAATCAGGGCAAATTTTCCGCCTGTTAAACTTGACCCAGCCGATCGTCACTACAAAAGCGCTGGCTTAAGAAGCACAGTAATTGGGCATTCTTATGCCATGAGTACGCCTGCTTCGAATCATTCCGCAACTTCTCTGGTCCGCGTGAATACTCGCGAATCGGCGCCAAGATTTTCCCACGGATTGGCAACGCTTTTTGCTTGTCAGGACGCATCAGCATTGACTCGCGGATTAGCATTAGCATTAGCTTTTGTGGCGTCCACAGCTAACGCTCAGGGCGCACAAAACATTGGCTGGATTCTCGAGCAAGAAAGTCTGAGCGCTGGCAAGCAAAAGGTCTACATCACAGCCTCCGCAGTCAAGCTAGTCAGTGCTAGCACTGGCACTACGATGCTGGTCAAAAAGCCAGAGTGGGACGTGTTTCTATACAACAACCACCGCAAGCTCGCTTTCAAAACTGACAGCAAACATTGGTACGGTTATGCTTCACGTATCTTCTCAACAGTTTGGTCGACAAGATTGAATAATATTTGGCCCACCGGCAAAGTCGACGATCGCCTACTCGGGATCAATTGCAGCAAATACACGCTGCGCGCCGACGCGAAAGGGGTGACCAAAGAAAACCGGAATTTGCACTTGGATGGAGCCTATTACTGGAGCACTGATATGTTCAAGTTGGACAAGCCGGCGACTATGGCAGTCCAGCGCTATTATCAAATTCCTCAAATCGTCGGATTCCCGTTACAGGTCCACTCGATCAGCACGCACAAAGTCGAACGCAGCGAGCTGACGACAATCTCCTGCGCACAAGCAAAGCTAGCTGACAGCGAATTTGAACTGCCGAAGGACTACCAGGTCACAACCAAAGAAAACGAATACTTTATGGACAAGAACAACAAAGAATGGATGAACGAACTCCTTCAAGACTTGCCTTGAACGTCCGCGTAGCAATTTGACTTTCGCACTCAAGAGTCATACTATATTCAATCATATTCAAAACCGTAAAAAAAGAAAGCCATCAAAACGGGGGTATCCCGCCTGATGGCTTCCTCTCTCTTCACGCCTCCATGTCAGTGACGACGGCCGGGCACATCACTCGGCCTATGTGATCGCCGAACAAAGTGTCACCCAGGTACTGCAGCAGAATGCCTTCTATTCCCGAGTTGGCATACTTTGCACCGGCGCCCACGTACTGACCGAGAATCCGCCACCACTCTTTCTTGAACACGATCGGCAAGACTTCCTTCCAGATTGCCAACGCATCGCTGGTTGAATAGCGGGGCGTGCCATCGGGCTTGGGAGCGGTCTGCAGCATTGTGTTCAAACAGCCGGCGGAGTTGCCTGCATTCAACCAGAACATCTGAGTCGGGTGAAGACCGCTCATTTGCGAGAGAATGTCCATCAAAACCGCCGTGAAGATGCCTCGTGCACCGCCACCGCTATTGGAGACAAGGGGCCAGATCGTGTGATCGACAGTGACGCCAGATTGACGCAGATTGTAGACACGCACGAGTTCTTGCACCATTTGCTCAACGGCTGCCAGATTGGCTTCAACCGTACGATGCGCGAGATCGATTTCGGCCTGGACGTTTTTGGGATTGATGTTGTCGACCGAATACATGCTGGAGGGCATTTCTGCATCCAGATTGAGCAAGCGAATGCTTGGCCGAGTTTTAGGATCGATTCCAGCATGTTGAACGGAGTTGGGCATCTGAATGTTCAGAATCGTATCCAGTTGGTATTGGACGACCTGACTCATCATGATGCCGTACATCTCGAGAGCCGGCTGAATGTACATCCAGTTGGGACGGAAACGCAGGCTCGGGTAGGAATAGCGCTTGTTGGGAAAGCCTGTGCCAAGCGTCACAACCAGATAGTCATCTCCGGGCTTGGCCACTCGGACTGCTTCGGCAAATGCGGACATACCCACAGCGTTTGCAGCTAAGCCGCCGTCGATGACGCTCCTGAAATTGCCAAAGCGGGTGTTGTTGAAGTAGGTCGGTGCAGCAGAAGAACCGCGGGCGATAAGTCGACTCTGCAATTGTCCATCGTTTGCATCCCAGTTTTTGAAAAACCAGGCTTCTGGAAGAACTGTCGAGCTGTTCACGTCTGTCTGGAGATTTGGACGAGTAATCATGGTGATACTCCCTTCGGCCAAGGTTGAGAGCGCGGCAAAGGCCATCGCTCGAATTTCTTATCGAGTTTGTTTAATTGCGCGACAAAATGCGCGAAACGGGTTGAGCGCTGAGCCGGACGGCAAAGCACACGTGACTGTAGGCTTCTAAGGCACAGACTAAGCGTGGCTTCGATCGCTCAAGTAAAACTTGGTTCGAAAGACGCCTAAAGAAATAGTTGATGTGTTTGTGGAGGAGAGACGTCTTGCGAGAGAAGAGAGATATATCCAATATCTAGTATTAACCGGGTCAGATTTCAAGCATCAATCACCGGCTGTCCCTTTCAGGTGGCATTAAGGCCGCCGCAAGGACGTGATTAGGATTGGCGGGGTTAGCGCACCGTCGCCAGCCCGCTTGCCAAGCGCTCCGTCACACAACTGGCGTTAACATTAGCGTTACTCACGCCAGGGGCATCATGCACGCTTGCCGATTGCTTCGAGTCAAAGCCTCGCATCCGATTGAGGATGCCAGCCCTGCTTGATTTGAACCGGCGATGCAGAGGTGCTATAAAAGCCAAATATTCATCCCCTGCCAGCGAGAAGTCATGGTCGCAGAAGTAGAAAAGCTGAAAAACTATTTTGGATTGCCTGATGAATTCTCGTCAGTGGAACACTCGAAAGTTGTAATCGTGCCGTGCCCATATGAAGCGACAACGAGCTACGGGAAGGGCACGAAGAATGCCCCAAAGGCTGTATTGGAAGCCAGCCAGCAAGTTGAACTTTTCGACGAAGAATTATGGACCGAACCGCATACAATTGGTATTCACACACATTCTGAAGTGAAAATGGCACCGGTCACGCGCAAAACGGAGCAGCCCTTCCAGGAGCTGTACGATGCGATCAGCCCGCTGGTCGAGGCCGGTCGTTTTCCGATCACAATCGGTGGCGAACACTCGCTCACACTGGGAGCGGTTCGCGCTTGCGCCGATAAATATCCCGATCTTTCAGTTTTGCAAATCGACGCTCACGGCGATTTACGCGCGTCATATGAAGGCAATCCCTACAGTCACGCCTCTGTCAGCTATCACATCTACCAGGCGCTGCCGAATCCGATTATCACCAACGTCGGCGTGCGCAATATCAGCAAAGAAGAAGTGACCTGGCTCGAAAGCGAAGAACCGAAAGTGAACATCTTCTGGGCTCGGCACCAGGACCAGTGGAATTTTCACGAAATCGT
>CAJCHQ010000659.1 GCA_903970295.1 Bryobacterales bacterium | reverse complement strand
TTACAAGGATCTAGTGCAGATGTTCGTAGCGGCGATCGAATCAGGCTATTTGCCTGCCGGTTCGCTGCTTCCGCCAAGCCGAGTCCTGGCTGAGTCTTTAGAGGTTTCGAGAGACACTGTCATGCGCTGCTACAAACATCTGCAGGTTTTAGCGTATATCGAGTCCATTAGCACAAGAGGCACAGTGGTCAGACCTCTAACTAAGCCCGTGCCGAGCGCCAAACGATTGGCGAGCGAACGACTGGGTAGGGGCTCACCGATCGATGGTGCGTCGCCCCCTACTACACTGAGCACTGCTTCATGGAACGCGTTCCTGTCTGACGCTGCTGCTGGCGCTGCTGCTGGCGCTGCTCCGACACTGGCTGTTACCTCTAGCAAACGACTGTCTACCTACGGAGCGTCCATGGCGGCAGACCGGCAGCTGCACAGCGTCGCCCCTGACTTTCCGATTTTGAATTATGGTGCTGTGCCACCACATCTGCTGCCGGTGAGACGCTGGCGTGAGCTGATGCAGACCCTTTCGCAGCCCGCTTCTGGACGCAATTTGCATTACGATATGGAGGTGCTCGGTCGCGGCGAGCTGCGCAAGGCCATCGCAGCTTATCTCACCCGCGCCAAGGGTCTGGCCTGCAGTGCTGATCAGATCGCCATTTTCAACATCACATTCACTGCCCTATCTCTGCTCAGTCGACTGCTGCTGAATCCAGGCGAAGTGATTGCAGTAGAGGATCCCGGCTTTGGCGGTGTCAAAAACATGGCTGCTTATCACGGTTTCGAAATTGCCCCTATATCTCTCGACGGGGAGGGTCTGCGCGTGGATAAACTCGACCAGGTCGGCAAACCGGTCAAGCTCGTGTATGTTAGCTCCAGCCATCAGGAGCCAACCGGCATTACGATGTCTGAGGCAAGAAGGAAAGAACTACTGAATTGGGCAAAACAACATGATGCCTGGATCATCGAAGACGACTACGATGGCTTCTTCCATTACGGCGGCAAAGTGCCACCGACTCTGAAAAGTTTAGACGAGGGTGAACATGTCATCTATGTATCAACTTTCTGGCAACTCCTCTACCCTCTAACTACCGTCTGTTTTGCACTAGTGCCACCCACTCTGATGCCCATCCTGAGCAAAGGTAAAGTGCAGACTGAAGGCATGACAGAGGTGATGGTGCAGCTGGCCCTCGCCGATTTGCTGGATTCAGGATATTTGCAAAAACATTCTCGCAAAGTCGAACGCAGCTTGTTGATCAAGAGACGTGCTCTGATTTTCGAACTAAAAAAAGCCTTTGGCAAACAGGTCAAAATACTTCCCCAAACTGGTGGCGTCACGTGCATGGTTAAACTAACCGATTGGTCTGATACCGCAATTATCAAAGCAGCTGCGGCCGCCGATTTGAAGATGTTGTCGACGAGTTTTTTCTACCAGGGAAAGCGACCGATAGGAGAATTTCTCTTCAATTTTCCCAGCCTCGAGGACGAGGAAGATGTGAAATCGAAAATCACTTTGTTTGCTGCGTATCTGGCATCTATGCCCCCCGATGAACGCTCGCGCGAATCGCTGGCGCACGTCGATTGAGCCGACAGCGGACCGCATATTTCAGTTCTGGGGTAAACTCATTAGCGAAACAACAATCTATGAATTTACGCTCTCTCAATTTATCCCAACAAGGGCTGATCCTGGTGGCAGTGCCATTGGTGTTCGAGATCGTCTTTGTGGCGATTCTCGGCTTTTTCCTCGTCCAAGCCGAGCAGAAGGAGAAAGAATTGAGCGTCTCGCGCGACATTGCCACAGAAGTCAGCACGCTCTCCAAATGTTTCCTCGACCAGGGCATCAATCTAGCCGCCTGGAAAGCCACTCACAGTCGAAAAGTTGCAGCCCGCTACGACGACGAAGTGAAAAAACTTCCGGCCATATACGAGCGACTGGAAAAATTAGCGGCGGGCGATGCCAAACGCGAAGAGCATGTGCGCGCACTGAAACGCTATGGCGATCAGGTGCTTTCCCTGACCCAGACTTTGCGCAATCCTGATATCGGTATGCTAGCGCTGATGGACCCGGTTTCTTATCGCCAGCAAATGGCAGCCGGCTATGAAGGCTTAACGCGCGAAACTGAAGCGATATCGGCGGAAGAAAAAGTCGCGCAGGCAGCCAATCCGGCCGACGAAACCAGGCTCAGGCAAACGCTAGGCATCGCGCTATCAGTCGGAATAATCGTGAGCATTATCATCACTTTGTCGCTTTCTCGCTTCTTCAGCCAGAAAGTCGTACAGCGCGTCGAAGTCCTGGCCGACAACAGCTTAAGGTTAGCCAATAAAGAACCTCTCAATGAGCCAGTCGGCGGCGATGACGAAATCTCCCAACTCGACCGTACATTTCACCGCATGGCCGAACAGCTGAAAAATGCAGAAACTCGCAAACAAGAATACATTCAGATGATCAATCACGACCTGCGCACACCACTGGCAGCAATTCAGGGCACTCTGGCAGTTGCTGCCCGAGGAAGTTACGGCTCGTTG
>CAJCHQ010000658.1 GCA_903970295.1 Bryobacterales bacterium | reverse complement strand
ATTCGCGTAGCCGGGGGAACTAATGTGATGTTGCCCTTTTTATATTTGTGGCGAATCAATTTGCCGTCATCGATCTGGCGTAGAACGTCGTTGTCAGCGAATTGACTAACAACTAGTACACCGGGAAATTGAACAAGCAGTTCAGCGGGTTCAGACTGATAAAGGCTGACATCAAATGAACCACCGTCATAAAAATGTGTCTTGGTAGTCATTCGTCCCGGGAGCTTAAGGAGTGATTACAAAGAGAATTCAAGTGATTGGATAGCAGGTTTTTGAGATTACAAAGCACGTTTTTAGCTATCCGAAATAGCACGATTATGTGATTCTTATCGTGAAAAAGCAAGCTATGTGAGGCCCAAAATTTAGGCTTTCAATTTGCAGTGAGGCACAGGCATGAGTGAGATCGTTATACCTCCAAAAGCTGATCCAGGGCTAACTTTGGAACAAATGAAGACTTTTGTGATTAACCACTTTGAGGACTTCGTAAACCGACAAAAATCCGAAGTCGCATTGATCAATTTCAGCGAAGATTTCGTCGACCACGATGAGCCTGGAGGAGTCGCAGTCGGAGCGACTGCGGCTAAGGCGATGATCGAAAACGCATACAAACAATGGCCGGATCTCCATGTGCAGGTCGAAGATATTATTGCCGAAGGCGATAAGGTGATGGTGCGAAATACCTGGCATGGGACCGAAAGCGCGAGCGGGCGCAAGATTGAATTTCATGGCTTTGTGCTTTGGCGCTTTGCAAACGGAAAAATCGTGGAGCGTTGGGCTACAGTTACTCAACCAAAAACAGTAGAAAATTAAGGGAGAAAAAATGAACGTAGTTCTGTATGGAAGTACGGGAAACGCAGGTGGGCGAATCCTAAATGAACTTTTATCACGCAAACACACGGTCACGGCTGTAGTGCGCGACAAATCAAAACTTGCGCCTCGAGATGGACTGACTTCGAAAGTGGGCGACCTTTCTGATGCCGCCAAAATATCAGAAGCAGTTGCCGGTGCTGATGCTGTTATAAGTGCATATGGTCCAGGACTTAGCGCACCCAATGATCTCATTGGTGCCACAGAGCGACTGGTGGCTGGGGTAAAGCAAAGCGGCGTAAAGCGTCTTTTAACCGTCGGGGGTGCGGGAACGCTAGAGGTATCGCCCGGGGTGCTTCTGGTCGACTCGCCAATGCTTCCCGCTGAATGGAAGCCAATAGCAAAGGCTCATTTGAGCGCTCTTGAAATTTTGCGGGCATCAGATTTGGATTGGACCTGCCTTGCGCCTGCAGCGTTTTTTGAACCTGGCACTCGCACCACTGTTTTCCGCTTAGGCCTAGACAATTTGATAGCTAATGAAAAGGGTGAAAGCCGCATTTCTATGGAAGATTATGCAATCGCCATGGTCGATGAACTGGAAAAGCACTCACATCCACGGCAGCGCTTCTCGGTCGGTTATTGAGTGCATAACATCACTGGTCAAAGAATTAGCAGGTCCCAGTGCCTGAGCCAGGTCCCGGACAGCCGAAGAGCTGAGGCAGTTGAGCATAATCTTGGACAAACTTCTGACTTGACAGTGAGATCAAACGTGTAGCCTGAATATATAGATTCGATATCGGAGCGCGTCTTGACTCGCGACCGGTTTGGTTGCACGATCAGTGCCGAATTGGTGCTATCCAATCTCATTCGGAAGAAATATCAGGGGAAGTCTGAATCGCGATTATCAGGAAGCGCGCAGACGAGGAGCTATTATTGAAAGCCTTGAGCGAACTCAGATAGCGCTTGTGTGATGACTGAGTGCGACTAAGCGCTGAGCGTCCCTTTGCATTTCGGATAGCGGTGGCAGCCCCAGAAACGTTTTCCAGCTTGGGGACCGCTTTTCAGCACGCGTCTGATCATGCGTGCATTGCATTCCGGGCACGTTGGTCTCGCAGTTCTCCATGCCGCTTGCGAGACCGGCAGACGCTCTTTTAAATATCTTAAGTCCACCATGAGCTGGATTCGGTCCCGATGCAATTTGCTCATCTGCGCATCCGGCGTCGTTGAAAGATTCTTCAAATTTTGAACTGCGTCTGACAAGACTCGCGCTCCATTACTTAGTTGGTTACGCAGTTTTCTAGCCTTGGCTTCGATGTCAGCCTCAATCGTTTGCCTGAACTGAGTGTCTACGCGATTCTGATGCGGGCTGTATTCAAACTGAGATTCGACCATTTCGCGCCACTTCACTAACGGCTGAGAATTCACCGGGCCAAAACCGTTCACCTGCAATACTTTCTCGAGCGTGACATCAGCAGCAGTTTCTATACCAAACGAGATCAACGCCGCTTTTTTTGCAGCGCCTATGCCGTGGATCTTCGCGTCCTGAATCTGGAACTGTTCCAAGTAGTCACGCAGGTGCAGCGACCGCCGATTACGCATGTACTCGCTAACACGCGCGTTCATCTCTTTCGGCAATTGTTCGAGCCCAGCCTTTACTTCCTCTAGTGACGCGCGAATTTTTAAAAGTTCTTCCACTCCCGTGTGCTTTCGCCATTCCGCCTTGCGTTGCTCTAGTTGCGTCTGTACTTTGTCGTACCGTTGACGCCACTGCTTCGTATATGGGAAGTGGGAAGTGAACTTGTGCGCTGCTAGAACCAAGATGCCAAGCCAGATAAACCAAACTTTCGGGAAGATGACTGCAATAACTCCGGCTACCATCAGCATGAAAGCCGCATTGAAATTGCGGTTTCTTTTCCAATTCAGAATGTGATGGCTGACTTGCGGCAGATCGGCATCGACAAACTGCGGCTCGAGCTCTTTTGGCGTCGGGATCGGAACCGCTTGAATCGCCGCCCAAGCTGCCTTAATATCGAAGAATATCGGCGTTGAACCGGCGGTATTAATCAGAGGACGAAGGAACAGCACCATGCCGTGATGCTTTTCCATTTTGCACCACGGACACGCAGTGGCACCATTCGGAAAGAAGTGCAACTCGTGTGCAGAACAGCGCAGCAACGATCCCTCGAGTGCGGTAAGTACACGCACCCAGTGTTCAGCTGAAGGACGTTTGGTACTCGGGCTAAACGCTGCCTCGAATGACTCGCGGACATCAGTCGGAAACATTCCAAAATCGACAGAGCCGGGTGGCGGCGACATTCCCACCGCCCGCCTTTGACTGTAAACGAACCGGTGTTCTCGAATCCCTCTCTCGATCGGCATCTCTCCGGACGCATAAGCGCCGGAGTATGGATGACGTCCCATGCACAGCAATTGGAAGATAATGACCGCGAGTCCGAATGCATCATGATCGACAGTTCGGACAACTTCTCCTAATTTTTTTCCTTGCAATTCCGGCGGCGTATACTCAGGCACACCAACTCGGCACAGGTAATGTTGCGAACCATCAATGATTTGGAAACTATCCGCGTCGATCAGAGTTGCTTCGGCGCGATCCGAAATCAAAATTCCGGAATGGTTTAAGTCGCCGATCACGCAATTCGAGGCATGCACCGACGCAACTGCGCGCGCGACACTTGTGGCAGCTCTCACGAGGAAACGATAATCCGCATGCGGGAATGTCTTCTTCCGTGCGGCGGGCGCGTACAGCTCGTGGAGCGGTTTGTGGCCGGTAACCAGGTTCATTAGAAAACCTGCGAGTCGTCCATCTTTTTGATGCGCAATCGCCAACGGAAACGCAGCAAACTGTGAATTGTATTTTGACAGCGAACGAATCATCGCCGCGATCTTCGGCTCTCTGTTTGCATCGTCTCTCAGCGTATAGACTTTCGCAGCGCAATCAAGCCCTTCAACTTTGTAGACTTCGCCCTCGCCGCCTTTCCCAATACGTTGTCCGAGTCTGACAGCTTGTCCCCCGACTAGAAGCTCCATCATTTGCGCACCGCCAATATAAGCGCTTTATCGTCATCGGTACGAGCATTGATAGGACTGCTGTCGAGATATCTAGCGAGCTGCTGGGACAAAGTTGAATCGCGCCCGACCATCTTGCTATTGGTCACGGGACGCAGCAACCCGTCGAAGAACGGCCGGTGCGGACGCTGCGCTGAGATCTCCAAAGCAAGCCGTTCAAGCCCATCGGTGAGCAGACAGAGGACGTCGATTTGCACATTTATCCTGGAGATACGAATAATTGGTTCCGGATGATCAGTAATGAAATTCGTGGTCGAAGCATATTCGCCGTGATGCGGCCAACTTGCGCAAACCCACTCTTCTGAATTCACGGCTTTGTAAACCGCGCATCCATCGCCAATGTGAATGAACGTTGATCCACCTTCATATGAAAGCGCGCAAACAATCGTCGTCGCGAAGTCTCGTGATTTGAGCCCGCGGCTTAGTGCTGCTTCGTTTATTCGAGCTCTCACTATGTCAATCCACGAATGGATAGTTTCATCCGATGGGGCCAAACGGTTGTGTTCATAATGCGTGCGAACGAGAGAAGATAAAGTTCGGCACGTCAGCGAGGCACCTTCACCGCCCCTGATGGCACTGCCTGCACCATCCGAAACAATGGCAAAAAGACTGCCGGTGCTTTCTATGAAACAGCACTTGTACGCATCTTGGAGACGGGCGTCCATGCGCGCATGTGCGGTGCCACGCGCTGCAGCTGCAACCCAAGTCCAGCTTGTCGCATTCAATTTACGACGGCCCACCCCTCAGGAGCCACCGGGTTGGTCAACGGAACGGCGTCTCCAGGATTTGAGCGTGAGATTGAGCTGAGCGAGGCCGACAGCCAAGCAAAGAGTTCTTGGAAAGCAAGACCTTTAAGTTTGAGCGGGGTTCTGACTGATAATTTGCTCAACACTTTCATGTCAGCAGACTCAACCCCGACGGCGTAGAACAGAAACTCCTTATTTTCTTCGCCTTCCTTGATCATCCGTTTCGCGTTCTCCCAATAATCGGTTGGGGTTCCGTCAGTAATCAGAAAGATCCAAGGGCGGTAGTAAGCGATGCCGTTTGCTTTGTACCGGGCTTTCCGATCGCGCAGCATAAAAATCGCGCGTTCAATAGCTGAACCGATTGGCGTAACTCCGTCTGGTTTAAGCTCTTTCGGGCGATAGTTTGCGGCCGATTGAAAGTCTGTTTCGACTTTTACAGGTCCGAAGGTTATCACCGCAATTTCTACGCGTTTCATCGCAAGACTGTCTTCCAACAGTTGCCGTCTGAACACAGCTAGTCCCTCATTTAGCTGCCGAATACGACGCCCCTGCATAGACCTTGATACATCTAACAGCAATATACAAGGGCAACGCGGCTCGGGATTCTCAGCGAACTCTACACCGCCGAAAGGCAATTGCTCGTATGTTTCGACCATGAGATCTCCTGCAAATTGCGAACCTTGCGTACCCAGTTATTATATAGTTAACGCAGTGCTGCTCGCAAAAACTGAACAGGCTTTCATGCTTTTTCGCAGTCAATTTTTCTAATAAATATCGGACGTTTTTCCGCATTACGACTGGATTTTAGGGAATTGGGCATGGCATGAATCTTTTAGATGCTGACACCATATCTAGTGCATATAGAAATCCGGTGACGCCCGCGAATATACCAACGCCTTGCTTTCGTATATACGCTCCAGGCGATCAAAAAAGTCCGCAGATTATCAAATCTCACATGCAAGCTCAAGCCTATTGCCTTGTCAAGAGTCGGCAATTGATTTTGTTCTGCTTCTAAGCTGACGTCGAGCCGCAGTACAGATATTTGTTCTACATCGAGCACCTCAGAATCTATCTGTGCAACCTCGCCGCCAGATGCGGCTGGCAATTGCTCAACCGCATCATCTACATGATATGTGTGCACACTTTGGCATGTGCGCTATCAATAAAGTCGCACTCGCGCAATAACCGTAAATGAGCGGATTAAGCGTCGCACGCAAAACAAATGAAAAGAAATTGTGGGTCGGCTCGAAAGTTAGCGTAGCGATTCCCAACCAGAAGAATTGAATGACCAGTTTGCACAGTTCGAAAGATTGATGCTGGTGGCGGCTCTACCGTTGAAGTTTTTGCAACAGAGCCAGACGATTTATCTGACTGACGTGGGACACTAATGGTGCAGGCCAGTTAAAAGCAATTTTGGGATGAAACCAACGAGTCTTAGTCATATCGGCACAGTTCTGTTGGCGCCTTTGCTGAGTGCGGTGTCGAGCTTTGTCGCAATCGTGGCCTGGGGCTGGATACAGCACGCCCGTGAAGGTGGTGGACCTTTAACATTCGACCCAGAGCGAATTGTGCATAGGACAGGCGAATATATCGTGGCTGTTTACTTGTGCTGTCTGGTGGGGCTGCTGGTGTTGGGTGTACCGGTTAGGCTTGCGCTGGGCAGTGTTTTCCCATCGCGTTGGGTCGATCGTGCAGGAGCGGTAATCGGGAGCATCAGCGGTACACTCGCGTTATGTATCCTCGCGCCCGGTCGTGACTGGACGGTGCAGGCGCAACTCGGTGTAATGTATGGCGGCCTGACAGGATTTTGGTGGGGTCTATTATTGGAAAGGCTAAAGAGGGTAAGCTCATGAGGGCTCTGTTGCAAATCAATGCGTATTCCGGTGAAAATGGCCCCTGCCTCCGGGGCAAAATGGCCCGGTGTTCGCGACCAGCCGGACCAGTTCATTGCCGTTCCGAGCGGTAGCGGTATCCCGATGTTATCAAACAGACCATGCGTTTGATCAGCTTCACTCCGTAGAACGAAGTCTACATCTAATGCCATCAATTTTGTACGCAGCTCCTTAAAAGGAGCAAGCATGTCCTGATCTTCCGGCGGCAATGCCTGCACCGCGAGCATGACGATGTTGGGGCGAAACATATCTCCTAATGTGAAGAGTTGATCACTGTCATGCGAGCATAACGGGAATCAAGGTTGATTGATGAGTCCCGGATCTGCGATTCTGGCCGCGATTGGCCTTGATTCGTTTGGAATTTGACACGAATTATTCGGTGTAAAGACTGCGTGTGTTTCTTTCTCTAGATACCGCTAGTGGTGCCAAATTTTCTACCGGGAATAGAAGATGTATAGAAGATGGCACCTTTTGCCTCCCCCAAAAACAAGAGCGATTCTCTCGGAGAATCGCTCTGCATAAGGCTTGGGCGGTAAGAGACTCGAACTCCTAACCCCTTCGGTGTAAACGAAGTGCTCCACCATTGAGCTAACCGCCCCTGTGGGCATTTTACAGTATACACGGCCAATTGTTCCGCAATTCTTCCGTGCTTGATTATGGGGCAGCCAAAGGGATTTGGTTAATCATTGCTCAGCGTGACCAGGTTGCCAGCAGATGAGAACCGACTTTCACAGATTGGAACGTCAATGTTTGGCCAGAATGTGAGCGGCCACTGAGAATAAAGCACCCAAAGTGCCCAGCCAACTCAACGCACAAACCGCCCGAAAGTGCTGACTGTTGCCGAGCATAACGCTGAAAGTCCAACTCTTCGAGACCTTGACCTGACCTGTTATGCCGAGGAACTAATCAGAGGCAATGATCCAAATGCTTTATCCAGGCGGAACAGACAACGTAGACGACTTCGCCTCTCGTTCATCTCAAATTGTCCAAAGTGACACCCTGTGTGGTCGCGGCCCCGAAATTTGATCCAGTTTGGGTTGTTTTGATTCAGGCGATCGCAATCGACCGATAGCTGGCGGCTATTAGTACTGCGTGCCAACGGGCGCTGGAAACCTTCCCGCAATTTGCGCCTGCACCAACTGAGAATAGCGCCCTCAAAATCTCCCCGGGTCTTTTTCGCGGGTCAAATTCGGCGGCGAACTTCCGTGACGATTCTTCTGTCTCTGTCGCCAAAGTTCATCCAATTCTGCATCCGTAGCATCCGGCGTCTTGTCCGCACAAGTTTGCAGAAGTTCCTGCCATTCGTAATAGCTTGCATCCACTGCACCGCAGCGAGGTCCGAAGGGCGGTTTCATTTGCGGCACGAAACTGCGCAATATTGCCCGCGCATCTTTGTATCTCCCTTGCTTTATCAGCAATTTTGCCACGCGTTTATCGACCTCACTTGGACCGAAGGCGATGTTCTCATTGTTCTCGTACAAATTTTCAATATCTTCCCATCTTGATTCTCGCTCGTAGACTGAGATTAAACTTGTCAAAATGGAATACCGGGCGCCGAACACAGTCATCCGCCGGTCTGCAAAGGGCTCAAGTAAAGCCAGAGCCTGCTTCAAGAGTTGTTCTGCATCTACAAGTTCATTGGCGGTTTCGCATTTCCGAGCGGCGGCAGTCAGGTAATCAACCTGAGTCTGAACCTTCTCAAAATCCCGAGAACCAGCAGCCGATACTGCCTGTACAAAAGCCACCGGAATTATCGCGACAACAATGTAATGAACAAAACTCATTTGCCACCTCCACCTGCATTTTAGAACCTGCACATTGGCATGTGAATGGTGCTTCTCCCCACCGATAGAGCAAGCCGAGAGCATCAATCAAGTTTTTAAACTCAAAGCAAATAAGCATGAGTCATTGAAAAGAAAGTCGCCTCTTGCGATTTGCAGTTTTTGGATATTGGCAGCAATCACATTGGTGGAAATTGTCTTCATAATTGTCGAATGGCTGCGAGGTCAGGTATGAAAAAGTGCGACGATGACATCAAATAGCGCACCACTAACTTGGCTCATCTTGCTTTAAATTGCTGGATTCCAGTTGCGCAAGCGCATGTAGAGGA
>CAJCHQ010000657.1 GCA_903970295.1 Bryobacterales bacterium | reverse complement strand
GCTGGAAGATTTGATTTGTTCGTCACTTAAATCCCTCCGGAAAAATTCAACGATGCTCCTTTTGGCGTGAAAAAGCAAATTTGTTTTACTTTACCAGGTCGGGGCCGTTGACCACCGATATGGCGCTGATTGGTGCATCAGGCTTTTCGTGGTGCAAAAATGCAGGAACGGTGATTCCTTATTTGACCCCGCAGTCGGGCAGAAAATCAGGCACCACTTGCGGAGCGCAACACAAACTCAGCGTGACCAAGCTGAGCTTCGCAGCTAATGCACCGGGTTTAGCACAATTTTGTGTCAGAGTTGTGTCACACATGTGTAATTTTCGCATCCTATATTACGGTCACTGGGCTCGCGGAGTTTCGTTTTTACTATTTAACTGTTTCACCGCTTGTCCAATAGTTCCTTACTAATAGTCATTACGGGTATAGCCGTGCACCTCAGTGGGGTGGCGTCTAAATACTGGAGGTTCTATGAGCACTCAAGCGGTTGCGACTGCCAACGAAGTTGCAAAAACTGCGGAAGTACAAAAACAGCCCGCAGCCAACGATCAAACTATTCGCAGTGTCGCAGCAAATACTTATTCCGCGGCTAACAGCAAAGACTATTTGCAAACTTTCCAGCCAACCGCAAATGACAGTGATTCCAGCTTGCCTGACCTAAGTCTGACCGGGCTCACCAAAAGCAGCGATAACTCACCACTTCTTCCCACAGACGATAAAACTGGTGTGCCTACAGGAACAAATGGCTCAGCCAACGATGTAGAAGCTGATGCCACTAAGGCTGCTGGAGTTCCTTCCACTCAGGATTCGCAAAAGTCGGTCAGCACGGAGCACACAGCAGTAACTAAAGCGGTCGCACTGACACCGACAGAAGCCACAGCAAAATCAGCCGCGCCAGCACCAAAAGCTGCCTCAGCACCGAAAGTTGCATCCGAGCCAAAAGTTGCATCAGCATCAACGGCTGCATCAGCATCAACAGCCAGTGGCAGCGACATAAATTTGTCTCCTACATTGCAGAATTTAGTGAGCAGTATGGGATTGAAAGCCACCCTTTCCGGACCTGTCGTTGACAACGTCACCGGATATAGTGGCTCTGGAACAACAGCCAAGCCGATGTCGGAATACGGAAAACCTGACGGCAAAGGCGGATTTATAATTGATAACGATCCAAGTGGCTATGGTGGTGACCTGGCACCGAAGACATCGGTTACCGGTACGCAACTGTTTGTCGCCGATGTGAAGTTCAATCCCAACACGGTCGGGAAAGCGACTTTTGATGGAGGAAAGATGACTAGCTGGCCTGCTGTTTGGGGGCTCAGCGGGTGGAATGCAAGTTCAAATCTCAATCAAGAAATTGATACCATGGAATATTTCGGAAAAGCCAATGGGAACAAGCCCGCTGGAAGCACTCTTCATGATTGGATTAAGGGCGACCATGCTGGCTCTACGAGTGAGTCATCGGCGATCGACCCAAGCCTATTTAACAATGCCGCAACTCAAGGAGTTGAAATCGCGGCCCTCGTTGATAAGGATAATGATACCGTCACGACCTACGTCGATGGGCAACAGACTGCAAAGTTTCAACTAAAAGCGGGCGACCCGGCCCTGACCACACCGATGAATTGGATTTTGGGCACCGGCGATGGTGAAGCAATGGACGTGACCAACATGCAGATTTACACACCGGGCTCGGGGTCTCAAAATGACAATCCAGGAAGCGCCGCAGTGCTAAAACGCGCTACTGGTTTGAATAATCAGCTCACCGAGGATGCCGGCGATCTCAATGGTAATGACAGTCAACTGACGAGCGAAGACAATTCCATCCGTCAACAGGATCTGGCTGATGCAGCTGCCAATGGCGGTCAAATCACCAGTCAAGAGTACAATCAACTAAACAGCCAAGAAAGCAGCCTGTCTAGCCAGATAAGCAGCGACAATTACGGCGCCGGCGACGCCCAGTTTCAAGCAGCTCATTCCTTCCGCTCCAATGTGCTAGGACTCAATGCGAGTTTGTCCGATCAGATTAATCAAGACATGGGTGATCTGAACGGTAACTACAGTAAACTGCTGAGCCAGGACAACTCCATCCGTCAGCAGGAGCAGACTGATGCCATTAACGACGGAGGCCATATCACTGACCAAGAATATAGTCAACTCAAAAGCGAAGAAAACAGCCTGTCGAGCCAAATTAGCAGCGACAACTACGGCTTTGGCGACGCTCAATTTCGAGCCGCTCGTCCCTTACGCTCCGAAGTGCTGGGACTCTATTCCAATTTGAGTAACCAGATCAATCAAGACAAGAGTGGCTTGAGTGGTCATTATGATCAACTGATGAGCGAAGACAACTCTATTCGTCAGCAGGAACAGGCTGATGCGGCTAGTAACGGCGGCGCCCTCACCGCCCAGGAGTACAATCAACTTAAAAACCAAGAAACCGCTCTGTCAGGCGATATTACTAGCGACTATGACGGCTGACATCAACATTAGGTAACGATGGATGGTGACGTGTATGGAAATTCGCCGACCGAACTTTACTGTGCCACAACGTTGCTATCTGCCATGCCGTTTTTGAACGCTACTACCTTTAAATTAGTGCCTTCAGGTGCGTTCAGCACTCCGCAATAAACATAACCATGAGTATGCGTGGGTTGGCTGCCGTCAAGAGTGTATCGAAACCACGCATCGGGAGTTTTGCATGTTATTTTCCACGTGCTGCCGGTCTGCGCTTTATCGCTCTTCAAATGCGGGTCTGCAACTCGTTTTTTGCCTTTCTTATACAATCCAGCCTGAGGATAATTTTGCACTACGTCCCAGGCCAGCTTCTGCATCAAGGCGGCTTGTTCAGCAGAGAGTTTTGTATCAACCGGGACAGCGCCATTAACAGGTTTGCCGGTAAAAGCGCAGAGCCAGGTGAGATCGACCAGGTATTGTCCCTCAGCATTGGGATGTACGCCATCGCTAAACAAGCTTGAGTGAAAAGAACCAGGTTTCATGCCCGGCACTTTTCCGTTCTCGATCATGTTGTGCATCCAACCCATTGCTATAGCACTGGGAATTATTTTGAGAGCCTTGTAGGAACTTCTATTCTCTGAGTCGGGCTTTGATTTGTCTGAGTCTGATTTTATTTTGTCCAGTTCAGCTATTTTGTTTTGAAGATCTTCGACATATAACAGCATCGCTCCCATCGACTCTTCCCATGACTGAGCGGGCCAGACCGCTAACATTTGTGGGCTTTTTTCCTTACCCAGATCTGTTGGTCGGTGACGCTCAAATTCTACCCACTCGGCGTACAGCCAGGGTTGCAGCGCTGGCCACTTTTGTCTCACTACATCAAGGAAACGCATATCGTTGTCAGCTTCCTCGTCAAGGTTAAAGTCGCGTGGTTGGAGCGTAAAGTGATCGATTTCTAAAAAGTCCTGCAGGTCTTTTTCCCATTCAGCGCTTTTGGGTCCAGTGGCATCTTCCCACAATACTTTTGTGGTCGCTCCGCCGTGGAGAAATGCTCGGTAGTGATTTTGATATCCGAGCGTCTTGGCATAGAGATGAAGGTTGTGTGTGGAATTAGTCAGGCTGTTGCCTACATGCAGCGTGTTCATACTCAGGACTGGCGTACCGATGAGATAAATGGAACTGCTCACAGGGCTGGGCTCCTCACCCCTGGCCACGGCTATAGCCTGAATGGTGGTATTCTTTGTAACTGCGATCGGTTCCTTATAGGTGCTTCCGTTTTTCGGGACGGCAGTCGGATAGGAACCGTCAGTGGTGTAAATAATAGTGGCATCGGCGGTGCGCGAGGCAAGGGTTACTTTTTGCGATGTTTGGTAATCACCGGTTGGTGGATTCATCGAAGGACTTTTTGTTGTAGCAAGATCCAGGGTGTCAATTCCAATGTACTGGCCATCGGCCCTCGTGCGGTTGACTTCGGTTTCAGTTTTGCCGTCAAATGCCCGCGTCCAGGCTCCCGGAGCCTCATGCTCAGTTGTGCTGCCAAAGGAAGGTCCTTTCAACGGTCGCTTGCCCGCGTAAAACTCCAGTTCTGCAATGCGACATTGCGAGCCGGACGGCGCGTCATACCGCAAATAACGAAACGGTTTACGATTATCGAGTTCCAGTGTTGTCCACTTTTGCGACGGCGGAGCGCTTTTTATTTCTCCCAGGGGCACGAATCCTGCGGTGGCAGAAATATTTGAACCCATAATGACGGCCCCAACCACGTCTTGTTCGTGTCCTTTCGCCGGGTAAAAACGCACGCTGTCAATGACCGCCGGTGCATCGGCTGAGCTAGTTGGCGGCTCAGCGCAAAGTCCTGGAGTGCAATGATCAAAAGAGCTTAGAAATAAAATGGCAGCGAAGAGATAAGCAGTGCCAAAAGGAGATATCGTATTCGTCGATTTGCCCTTGTTCACTAACTCATTCGTCACTAATTGATTCTGTTTTAGAGTCTTCTCCGACTTGGCACGTACGGTCATTCAAAACATCTCAAAGCACACCGACCTCAAATCCATTTGGTTTCGTTCTTTGAATATTCTTTCACAGTTCAAAGCAAAATCAGATTCAAAGCATCACAGTTTCATTTGAGGAAAGCAAGAGCGATACCTAGTTGTGAAACTCGATTGAGTTAGGCGTAACTTTGGCCTTTGGAACAGAATTCGGTGTCTCGACATCTTTGCCAGTCAGCTTCGCAATTTTGTTGCATTCTTCTATCATCGCAGGATGCAAGATGTGATCAGGACTATTCTGCAACATATCTTGCTGACAAGCTCTAAGCTCATCTTGCAAAGTCTCGTAAGCCATTATGTCATCCCCTCTGAGTGCGATTATTTCCTGCTGATAGCCATGCTAACCGTTGGTCGGTCTCTTAGAACGAAAGCGAAGCGCTACTCTCTACAGCGGCGCCTGGCTCTGGCATTGAAGGCAGTCTAAAGTTGCAGTGTCACAAATTCATCACTTCCCTCGCATCCAATACAGGTGATCGACTAACTTGCTGTTTCTTGAGGGCGCGCGCAAATGCCTAAAAGTTTCCTGGTCAATCGCACTTTCCTCCCAGTAGTAAGTGGATACCCCTATGATGCGCGTGATTTTAGTGTTAAGTTATCCGCAGTGCTCCTCATAGAAGAACATCTGCTTCAGGGACAAAGTTTATGGACGCCAAAACGATGATTTGCGCCTTGAGTTGTCTTCTTGTTTTGACTCTCTACCATCAAGCACAAGCCGAGAATTCTAACTGCAGTGATGTCTTTAGCTCGTTTGCCCCACGCGATGACCCAGCCAACACAGGACAGGGCGAGGCGGCGGCCATATCTGCACTGCGAGGAGCCCTGCTCAAAAGAAAAAGCGAACCGCCAATCAATTCTTCCGATTTAGTCGATATCTTGAGCGCTCTGGGACAACTCGAGTGGTCTGTTAAAGAGCCGGACCAAGCAATAAGACATCTCACAGATGCTCTCGCGCTGCGTGACTCGGCCGGTGAGAGAAAGAGCCCGGGTTTGATCACCGACCTAGCGAGCCTGGCCGACGCTTATGGCTCTATCGGTGAGTATCAGCTGGCTATTGAGACAATCAAACGCTTGATTCCCCTGCTCGCGCCGAAAGACCCGACTTTGCAAACGCATCTATTCAATCTCGCAAATTGGTATGCGAATTCGGACCGAAACGCGCAAGCAGAGGCATTGTACGATCAAGTTTTCCGCAATTATTTAACTCCGACGGCACAACGCATCACGAGTTATCAATTCAATGAAATGTTGAGAATCAGTCGATATTATAGAGTTCGCCATCAATTTGCCAAATCACAAACTTGCATTGAAAAATTAATTGCGCTCTGCACCTCAGTAAACTCTGCCAATAAATTAATGCCAGTCGATTCTGCCGCTTCAAAAGAAAAAGCCGAGCGAGCATTGCTCGTCTGCTTGTTCGAGCAACGTCAATATAAAAAGGCACAAGCCCTGTTCCGCAAGTATCCACCTCAAATTGACATCGACGAAGCATCCTTTTACTTCACATTCGGCGACGCTTCAGCAGGGGGAGGCTTCTTCCAGCTCCCTCGAGCTGCTGGCAGCGATCCTGGGGGCGACGAGTATAAACTCGGATCCCACTGCTTGAAAATGCATCGTTTTCGGCAGGCCGAACAGCACTTTAAACAGGGCGCCAAATCATCTTCAACATTCTTCAAAAATGCCGGATTGATAGGCTTAGTCAAATGCTACCAGATGAGTGGCAATAAGGAGAACCTTTATCGCACACTGACCGATTACTTACTCGGGACACATGCTTGAAAGACGTAAGGATCCAGCAGATCATGTAAGGATCGGCGTCTTGCGCGAACAGCTATAAATAGTCCAAATCTAATTGGATGCAAACGTCAAACAGTCGGCGAAGTGTTCGCCTTCCGAGATGCTTGAGACATATCTGCAACAAAATACAAAACTTGGGCCCAGGGATGGAGAAAAACAGGTGACGGCAAATCATCCAATTTCTGGGTACATTAACATTGCTGAATTCTGCGAGGTAGTACATGAGTAGCAGCGGCGTCAGTCACGCGTATACCTATCCCTTCGAATCTTCATTAGAAGCTGTAGCCGGCGGCAAGCATCTGCGTCTGGCAACCTCCGGAGGCGTAGAAAAGAATCCATACTTCTTTCAAGGGCGATTTGTTCAGGCCAGACGCTGCGCAGATCTTTTACTTACCTGCTCCGAAGTAAGCCGCACCCGCTTCTATTCACCACGAGAAGTGCGCGAACGGATGTTGGCGATGGCTGATCCCGTGGTCACCAGTGGCGGCGATCGACTGCGATTCGAAGCTTTTTCTGTTTGCTGTGGAGTCTACGCGCGCGTCGACTTGCGTCCCAATGCCATCGATGGAGATTTCGTCGGGCGCGGCACCACTAATGTCGATTTCAACGCTCCGATGCGGGCGGCGTTAATTAGCATTTTGAACTCTGAAAAAGTCGGGCTCAATGTCGGTGCCGAAGGCGTCGAAATTGAACGGGGTGCGGAGAAAGTAGTCGAAAAGAAAGTGAAGCTGCCGGTGCGCTGGCTGAAGGGTTTTGTCGAGGTACAGGCTTATCAATCCAGGTTGAAGCCGAAATTTGAAGTTTCGGGCGATGAAGCGCGGCGTTTTTTCAGCAGTTTACCAAAGCAGCAAATCACCGATAAAGGCACGGTATCATATGTGGTGCCATCAGGCAAAAGCATGCGTATGAGTCCGAGACAATCAGCTGATTCGGTGACATTAGGAGCGGCTGGACGTTTGAAAGTGTTGGAGCAACTCATGCGCTATGCCGGCAAAGTTCGCGTCTACGGTGGCGATCATGGCGTCAGCGCCTGGGAAGTCATTTTAGACGATGCCAGTTTTCATCTTGTTCTCAGTCCCGATGCTTCCCGTGGATTTTCTGGAGAAGGTCAGGTTTTGTCTCAGCTAGCCCGTACCCGCAGTGACGAACAGCTGGCGGAGGTGCGCGCCAACTTGCAGTGGCAAGCGTGCGTGGACACCCGGCTGCTTGCATCCAATTTAAATATGGACCCGGCATCGATTGCAGACGCCCTCGCCACACTGGGCACGCGAGGATTGGTCGGATACGATTTATCCGCAAACGCATACTTCCATCGAGAACTGCCATTCGATCTAGAGATAGTCGAACAGCTTCAACCACGACTGATTAACGCTCGCAATCTGATCGAGGAGAAAAAAGTGCGGATCACAAAGCACACGGCGAATCAAGTTGAAGCTTATGTAAAAGGAACCGATGTGGAACACCGCGTGGTTTTGACCGCAGAAAAAGCACAGTGCACCTGCGAATGGAAAAGTAAACACCCGACTGATCGCGGTGAATGTAAACATATATTGGCCGTGGAAATCCTCTCCGAGTCTGAGAACTACTCATAGGAATAACGTGATGCAAGAGCAAGATCTTGATCAAGTATTGAGCACTCTCAACGAGAAGGAAGTACTCAATTTCTTCAAGGGCATGCCTGAGAAAGAGCGCAAAACATATTCCGCGAGAGCTTTGCAGTGGCTTGACGTCTGTGCTATTCACAATAATTCAGATGCTGAGTTTCGTATGTATGTGCCAGGCGGCATGCTTTTCGGCAACAGGCAAACGAACGGAATGACGCCGCCCAAGAGGATTCAAAAGCTGCTTGAACAGCTGGAGCAAGCAAAAGTGATGGCCAAGACGATGCCACCACAAGCAGTTAGCCCTGAGACAATTCCGATAGCCGAAATCGCGGTGCTGGCGACTGCCGGGCTATCCGATATCAAGAAAAGGAGCGCGGTGTCGAAACCTGATCCTTGCTATGAGGTTCTAAGTACTCGCAGACCCAGCTGGCTTTCCAACTGGGTGCAGTGGATCACGACAGAAGCGCCGCACACGCACTGGATGACAGTACGCCGGCTGGAGCGTGAAGGAGTCATTCAAGTGGAGCATAACTCCAACTATTACACCGCTATGGCTCTCTGCCTCTCTCGAGCAGACATTCCGCCTCCTCCCAGGTGGGAGAACGGCCAATTCGTTAGAGCACCACGTTCTTCAGTCAATATCCGGTTTTTACTCAAGCATGACGAAACCCTGGTGGCGGAAATCTGGGGCATGCTAGCCGACGATCAAACGATGAGATTGTTATTGAATCGACAGCCTGCGCGTGGCTGGCGCGAACTGCGTCAAACACATTTGATGGAGCGCTGGAGAGCAACGGAGTTTGCCAACCAGAGTTGGCAAGTTGCGCTTGTTGACTTGTGTAATGAAAAGAAACTTGAGAAAAATCGACTTCTGATGTCCGTGATGGCGCTTTTCACAAGATTCAATCTCGAACATTCAGAAAGCGGCAGCACGCTCAGAATCGAGTGGTTTACGCAATTATTCGACAATTTGAATCCCAACTCTGATGAACAGACCCTGCTCGCTCAGGACTACATCCGCCTTTTGTCATGCCGCAATGCTAAAATCGTGACTTGGGCAGCAACAAAGCTAGCATCGATCGTGGAACATCCGGACTTCCCAGTAGCGGCAGTTTGCGAGAGCATCGGCACGGCATTTCTGCTCAAAGGAAATGAGCACTCGACGCAAGCGCTCAAGACGCTCAAAGCGATCGCCGACACCCGACCTTCTTTTAAACGTGAAGTGGCGAGCGCCACTGTCGAGGCACTAGAGAGCGAAAGCCAGGAGGTGCAAAAACGCGCCCTGGTGCTTCTCGAAAAGCTGAAATTTCAAGATAATGAATTGATCGCACAAATGGAATCGAAATTATCCAGAGTGGCAATCGTGCACAGAGCGAGAGCAACCGAGTGGCTACAGCTCGCCCAATCGCAAGAATCTGGCAAGGAAAATCGAGGGGACGGTGAGGAGCAATCAACCTCAATCGAAACAACGGATCCAGAAGCGTCGAACGTTGTCGCTTTTAAGAGAGGCGGACCTCAACCGACTCCGGCCGAGCAGGCTATCGATCTCATCTCTTATCGCCAACGCCAGGAGAAAATCCCAGAGGATCTGAGACGGATCGCTGGAGTGGATACGGCTTTGGACCTGTTAGAAAACAAAGCATCCGAGCTCGACACACTCGATCTATGTCAGATGGCGATGCCAAGATTGGATCCGGACAAGCAATTGCAATTGCTTGATAACATAGACGATTTAATTTTTCTGCTAGCCGGATTTTTGCAAAGTGCAGAATTGAAGGCGCATTCGGCCGACGAGATTGAAACAGTTCTGGATGCGTTTGCCCGGCTCGGCGCCGAGCGCCCAGACGATTTCGCACTGCGTACTGAAGCGATCAGAGCAAAGGCAGAGCAAACATCAGCTGCCACGGGCGATCCTCTTCTTCTCGCCGCAGCTGCTTGGGTGACAGGCGTTATGCCAATCAAGTACAGAATCAGCACTGCGCCGAGAATGTTTACGCAAGCCAGCATCACTTCTGCCCAACCTAGCTGGACACCGCCGACAACTCCGGCAGACCAGTTACTGCGCGATCGTTTTCTCGCCGTCAGTCAAGAGATGATCCAGGGACGAAGCTCACCGTTGTTGAGCACACCAACGCACCAGGGAGGGTGGATCGATCCATTGATTCTTGTCCAGCGAGTTGCCCGAGATCTGGCCGCCGGTCAAATCGGCGACAAGCATAAACCCCCAAGTACCACGATTGTCGATCGATTGCTCAATTTCATGGGTTTAGCCCAGGAATCTGCCGTTCAAAACACTTCTCTACTCGATCAAAGCCTGGCCCTCCTTAGATTGGCACCGGACAATCGACCGTTGGCGCTATCTCAAATGTCGAAATTACCGCAAACCGAATTTATCGATGCATTCCGTTATGCACTTGGTGTCGATGATGTAGCGATCGGCGAAACTGCAGAACTCTGGATCGCAGCAGCTCGAGCACGCAATCCTTTTGGCGACGACCTTCGCATCGCGGCGCGCTTTCCAGACCTCGGTCCAGATGCCACACATCTTGCGCAGTATAAACTTACGCTTACAACAGAATCGCCTCGCGACCACGTCCAAGCGGCCAAATCATTCAGGCTTCTTGAGCGTAGTCCAAGCGTTCCCGCCAATGGCAAAGCAGACAATCTTATCACCGTGCGAATGCACCAGATGGATTACTCTCGCTGGCATTTTGAGATTCTTATAGATTGGAGACGCTCAATCACGCCAGCGAATTTAGATGCATTTTTTGCTGAAGGAATCGAAAAAATCGGCAGGGGAGCATATAAGTCGGATAAGACTAACCTCCCATATCTTGAGCTTTTGTACGCCCCGGACGTTTCTATCACGCGCCTGGGTCTGATCATGCTCGCTTTGGGTCTGACGTCAGAGCAAAAAGACGAACATGCGACGGCGGTAGAGGCATTAATTGCGGCCATCGATGATGGTCGATTGACGGGCACCGAGCTCGGCCGCATCATGTCAGAGCTCTTTTATATGAAAGCTTTCAAAATCGAACGCTTGGACCAGATCGTACAGTCGTTGGGTTTGACACCCGAACAAAAAGGGGATCGTGCCGCGGTGAGGAACGCATTGTATAAGGCTATTTTTGATGGTCGGGTCGTGGGCAGCGATGTTCGTCGCGTAATGCACGAGCTTTTCCAGCCGAGGGCGCTCCAACTCAGTGATCGCAACACGCCAGTTCAGCCACTCGTCTCGCTGAGCCGTTGGGCTAAGGCACTAGCATTGGTGTCACGCTGCTCCACGTACCACGCTCTAGCGGTGGCACTTTGCCTGGAAGAACTATGTCGTGATGATCCGGATTGCGCGCCAAAGGACTTGCATCTGCTCCTCGAAATTTTACTGTTCTGCCTGGTCGAGGCCAATGACTGCGTCGAAAATCCCCAGACACGCCAATATTTGACGGCGCTGAGCGAGAAAAAAGGCACCACTAAAACAGCCAAGCTGGTCAAGCAATTGCTTAATCTGAAACGAGGGCCACGTTACGAAGAGAAGCGGCAAGAGGCATTAGCACATGTTTTAGAAAAGCGCCTTGAGCGAGCTGAGCGCTGGGTGGAATGGCGCCGTCGTGATGGTCTGCACGATTGAAGTCGATCAGCGCCATAGACAGCCGACCCCTCGAGCTGCTTACCAGTTTTCAAATATCTTGCAAAAGTTGCATAATGCTTGTAGACGTTCCGCAGTCGCAATGCTGAATAATCCGATCGAGGTGTAAGATGCAAACTCTGTCTAAACGACATCCCAGATTTTGGAGAATTTTCGGCAACGAAGAAAACTGCGAGTTGTATGTCGACGAGTCCGTAACTTATGATGGACAACAGTCTTGCTTCTAAAAACATTTTGGAACCGAATCAACTGACCGGGGCACAATGTTGGTGCGGACTAATGATGTGGGTTAGAGGGGCAGGAGCTAAAAAATTTTCATTTCGACTATGTATGACATCGGTTTATGCGGCGACACTGATTGGCAAAACGGGTCAGTTATTTTGGACGTGCCACCAGTTGCATTTGAATTTCGCCGAATAAATTTTAGTCGCAGAATGGACAACTTTCGCGATGCAAGCAGATTTTTCGACGCTATCCATTCAACTCATCACCCGCGCGTTTTTTCTCATTTGCAATCCCGAGAAGCTATGACAAAAGCATCAGAGAAACAAATCCCGAAAGCAACACGGGTTATAATTGACTGGAAAAAATCCCTTTCTTTTCAGCAGTACCATACAAGGGATGCGTTAGACCGCACTATTAGCTTCTACGTTGCAAAACATGCATCGGACGATGGAGACTTACCGCTAGTTCTCTACATTCAGGGCTCGGGAGCAACCTCCGTGTTCCAAAAAAATGAAATGGGGTTTTGGTGCGGTACCAACTACGATGTATATCTAAATCCTCTCAAAAACAGAGCACGTCTAATGGTGGTGGAAAAACCAGGTGTTACGCTTTTTGATCGTGGCCGGGGCAACGCAGAAGATTGGCCCCAAGATTTTCTTTTCGAGCATACATTAGAGCGCTGGACGGAAGCCATTAACTCTGCAATAAAATCGGCCCAAAAAACTTCCGGGAATAAGCAAGAAAAAATCACTGGTCATTGGTCATTCTGAAGGCGCGCAAGTCGCAACGCACGTTGCATTCTCCAATCCAAGTGTTACTCACGTGGCTAGAATTGCAGGCAATGGACCAACACAACTTTTCGATCTTCTTTTGGCTATGCAAAAAGATTGTGCGGAGCAATCAAAAGGCGCCGTGCCCGGAGGCCCTGACTTTCTCACCTCGTCGATGGCCACAGAAAGCGTTATGCAGAAGTGGAAAGACATAGTGGCAAATAAAGACAGCACTGCCAAATTCATGAGCGGGCACCCCTATAGGCGCTGGTATTCATTTTGTTCTAACTCTCCGATGGAGGAACTGCTCCATTGCTCAACGAAGCTATACATTGTGCATGGCACTGATGACACATCTGTCCCTATAACTTCATTCGACGTGTTATTGGCAGAACTTGCCGCGCACAACCGGCCCTTCACCGCAGAGCGGATCGAGGGGGTAGATCATTCATTAAACGAAATGCTCGACAATCAACTTGTAAATCCCAGACTGCCAGAAGTAGTTCAGCGAATTGCTGACTGGTTTCTTGCGTGACCTTCGACCGTCTAACTTTGTCCGGTAGTGACAGCTTCGACTCCGCGTCCAAAAGGCATTGCTCGCGATCTGAGAATCTCAATCGCGGGTGCCCCCCAGAGCACGCCCACGCGATCAGGGCGTTCTTTTTTCAAAAGGCAACTTCGGAAGATCTGGCGGACTGTCATCCGTTCCTAGCTGTAAATCCATAATCATGTAGATGTTGCGGTGATGATGTACATCATCAGCTTCAATTTTGGCGCACGGGCGTGACCGCTCTAGGACGTGCACCTTAGTACCGCGAGCAAGTTTAACCAATTGTCCTTTCGATTTTGCGACGATACGGTCGTTGAACTTTCTCATATCGAAGTATTTGCCGCTTTTCAAACATTCCTCAGTGTACTGATTCGCGGCTTTACAATATTGAGTCAAGGCCTCTGCGTTCACTGCGGCGACATAATCATTGCTTAGATTTACGGTCTCATTTGTGCCGGTTTCCATCTGCGGGTTTTGTTTCGTACCGGCTGATGCATCTCCCTTTTGCGTCACTATGCCGGACTTTAATTCAACTTTTCCTTGCGCATTTGCATAGTTAGTTGTGCCGACCACCGCTGTGAATAGCATAGCGGTTTTCAGGATAAGTCCCCTCACGACGCGCATACATGCTCAACCAAACGCTGCAATAGCGGTTCGACGATGTCTCGCCCCCTCAGACCATTACGCCATCGTTCGGGGATCGCTTCTTCGCCATAGCGCAATCCTGCGATACCGCCTGCGATGCAGGCGGTAGTATCGGTATCATCGCCCAGTTGCACGGCAGCACGTACGATCTTCTCATACGAGTCATTGTTCAGCACCATCAACGCTGAACGGAGCGAGTCGACAACATATCCGCTACCTTTGCCTTCAGGTTCATCTTCCGGATGGATCTGCGATTTCAATTCATCAACTACATCATCTTCTGATGCGAAGGCCTCGTACATCACATCGTATGCTCGCTTCCACGGCTCGGGCTGCGCCCGAAAAACGTTTCGGGCGTACAGACAAAGTAACGCGCAGCAAATTTTCGAACGCAGATGTCCGTGCGTAACACTTGATTGCACGAACGCATCGGCAATCAAATCACTATCAGAACCACGATGCCAGATCGCCAGCGGCAAAACTCGCATCAAGGCGCCATTACCGTTGCTCCGCTCATCACTGGGACCAGCAGCAAGTGAGTTAGTGCCTGCACGCAATCTATCAATTGCTTCGATCGTTGTAATTCCTGCATCAAAAACAATGTTGTCTACGGCCATGTAACCCGTGTCGTACCATTTTAGAAAGCGTTGCCCCAAGTCGTCTGGATCTAATTTGCCACACTCCAAAAGTGACGCTGTCAAACAGAGAGCTTGAGCCCCGTCATCAGACCAAGTGCCCGGCTTTACCGTAGAGTGCGTGCGGCGAAAATCTTCCGGCGGCTCAAATTCGATCTGATCAAAAGGTGGAATCGCGTCTGGTGCATGGAACTCATACGGCACCCCCAGCGCATCGCCGATTAGTAGACCATATATTGCTCCCCTCACTCTGGAAGACTCGTCAAGCATTTTCCGAACTCCGCTTTCATTATGCAATTATGTGTCGGTATCGTAGCAGAACCCGAAATACCCAAGTCCGAAAACGGCGAGTCTTTTCACGGAAGCTGCGTTAGGATAAGACCATGAATCTTACTCCAGAAGTTTGCTATCAGGCATTAATTACTCGAGACCGCCGCTTCGATGGGCTCTTCTTCGTTGCGGTGCGGTCGACTCGCATTTATTGCCGACCGATTTGCACAGTCAAGCCGCCTCAGCGGAAAAACTGTACCTTTTATGAAAACGCCTCATCGTGCGAACGCGACGGCTACAGACCTTGCTTGAGGTGCAGACCCGAACTGGCTCCCGGCAATTCATCCGTCGATGCCAGAAGTCGACTGGTCACGAAAGCTATAAATCGCATCGAAGACGGCGCCGTCTCGAGCAATTCACTCGAAGAATTAGCAGCGGAGCTTGGCGTTACCAGTCGCCATTTGAGACGCGTTTTCGAATCGGAAATTGGGGTCACTCCCGTGCAGTTCGTTCAAACTCAGCGACTGCTCCTGGCTAAAAGATTGCTCACCGACACGGCACTGCCCATTACTCAAATAGCGCTGGCAAGCGGTTTCGCGAGCGTACGTCGTTTTAACGCTCTTTTCGTCGAAAGGTACAGACTAAATCCCAGTCAGCTGCGCAAATCGATACTGTCAAAACCTTCATCGTCAGACACATTTGATTGCCAACTTTCTTTCCGACCACCTTATGATTGGAATTCGATGCTCGATTTTCTTCGCGCTCGAGCGTGCCCTGGCGTTGAGTTCGTCCACGCGAATACCTACAAGCGTACAATCTGCATCGAAAAAGTAACCGGTTGGTTGAGCATCACGATGAGTGAAAATCAATCGGCGCTTCAGGTGACACTGTCTTCTTCACTGGCGCCCAAGTTTTTACAGATATTGACGCGTCTGAAAAGACTCTTCGATCTGGAGGCAAAACCAGAGCTGATCGAAAATCAATTAGGAAGTCTTGCCAAAAAGCACCCCGGACTGAGAGTTCCAGGAGCCTGCGATCCGTTTGAAGTGTCAGTGAGAGCCATACTCGGCCAACAGGTTAGTGTCAAAGCAGCCTCGAGTCTCGCTGGTCGTTTGGCGGAAAAGTTTGGGACGCCGATCATTACGCCTTTTCCACAGTTGAACTTAATCACGCCGCAAGCCGGTACTGTAGCCGCAGCCGTTCCTAGCGAAATATCTGAATTAGGAATACTGCCGGCACGCGCCCAAACAATAGTTGCACTCGCTAAAAGTTTCGTCGATGGTAAAGTGAATCTGCAACCGGGAGTTGACTATGAAAGCACAGTGGCGCAACTGACTTCGCTTACCGGTATAGGCGAGTGGACCGCAGAATACATTGCCATGCGCTGCCTGGCATGGCCCGACGCATTTCCGCATGGCGATCTTGGTATCAGGAAAGTACTCGGGTTGAACAGCAAGAAAGCGATGTTACAGGAAACTGACAAATATCGTCCCTGGCGAGCATATGCGGCAATGCATATGTGGAAGTCTTTGTAATTCGTTCGAATCAGCTACCGCAAGTTCTTTGTTTGAGGAAAGAAAATGATCCCCGAAAATCAAATCGTCCAAAATCCGGCAAGGAAAAGCGAGGACAGTCACGTGTATAAATTTATCGACACGCCGGTGGGAAAACTGAAATTAGTGGCCTGCGAAAGAGGATTGACCGCCATACTCTGGGAAAGCGACAATCCCGCACGCGTTCGACTTGCGCATGGTCGGGAAGATCAAAATAACGCCATCCTGCTCGAAACAGAGCGTCAACTAAACGAATATTTCGCTGGCACCAGAGAGCGATTTTCGCTGCCGCTGGAATTTGTTGGCACCGACTTCCAAAAAAGTGTATGGCAAGCCCTGCTAACTATTCCATTTGGTGAAACCAGAAGTTATGGCGAGATTGCCAAACAGCTCGGCAACGAAAAAGCGTCGCGGGCGGTCGGGGCTGCAAACGGAAAAAATCCTATTTCAATTATTGCTCCCTGTCATCGCGTCATTGGAGCTTCCGGGGAGCTCACCGGATTCGCCGGCGGATTGGCAAACAAAACAATACTTCTAAATCTAGAAAGCAACGGGAAGCGGAATCGAAACGCCGACGCTAATCAAATTGCTTTGTTAGTGCACTGATAATCAAAGTCCGGAGAATCTGCTCGGGTTATTCCAGATCTTCTGCAACGGTCGTGACATATTTCTAGGTGAGCGAATCGATTTGCCGCCGTGTCGCACTCGTGTAATTTTCGCGCCCTACAGTAGCCAGTACAGAAGATTGCTTTGCCCATTTTGGGCAGCCCAGGGCGAACAAACCCTGTTGGAGACTGATTTACCATCTCAATCACAAGTTTGCAGATAGCACTCGATCGCTGCTGTGACACTTGCGCGTTCGGCCGCATTCTCATGAGGATCACTTATGCCTTCAAACGAATCAGTTGGTTCAGATGGCTCCAGGTTTCAGCCCTCATTAGCGAGAGACGATGTCTATGGGCAGGCCGCTATCGCGGCTGACATCTGGTCTCCGGCGGGAGGAGCTGATCGAGCAGCGGCTCTATCAAGAACCGATACTGCCCTTCCGGATGGTTTCCCTAAATCAGATCTGATCACTCCTGCAACGGCAACGCCAGCGGTTGAAGCCGCAACGGCAGCGCCAGCGGTGCCAGCGGTTGAAGCTGCAACGCCAGCGCCAGCAGCTGAAGCTGCAACAGTCGCGCCAGCACCGGTAGCGGCCGAGAGTGGTGCGACAGCGTCAACGCCAATAGTAGACCGCGGATCGACTGCGCTAGACCGAGGACTGACAACAGACCGCGGAATGATTACGACCGATAGAGAGCCGGTGGCAGATACTGCCATCGCAGCGCCCACTAACGCATCAGTGGCGGACACTGCACCAGGTGCAGTAGCGGCAGTTTCGCCGACAGCAGCGGCAGATTTGCCAACAGACAGTGTCAGCGTGCCTACTGCAGCCGGGCAGTTGACGGCGGACGAATTGGCAACAGCTTCGCAGGCAACTGGGCAAATAGTGACCAAATATTCTTCGATTGATCCAGACGGAAAAGTTTCAAACATGGAAGAGGTTGGCACTGCAGTCAATACCACGGGTGCAGATGGCCAGCAGTATTACCTCACAGACGGCCACAATGTTCTCAGCAACGGTATTGATAGCCAGAACAACTATTCTACGGCCGGACCAATTACGATCACCAATTCTACCGGCACCTTCAGCGCACATGTCGTGGGCACGGATTCAAATGATCTAGCGGCTCTTCAGCTAGACGGTCCAGTTTTAGATCAGCCGTCTCTGCCCATCGCTTCGAACCCTCAGTATTCTCCCGGCGATAGTTTGACTTCGATCGGTTATCCCTTTGGTCAAACTGAGCAAGCAGTGCAGTCTACGACTTACCGGGGAGTGGAACCGGTCGCGTCCTACGGTCCTCAGTACGTCCATTTCGGCGATAACGACACACGGTCAATGATAACTGGCGACGGCGATATGGCGATGGGCACCTCTGGCTCGACCCCTCTGGTCACTGACCGCGGTCAGGTTGCAATCGGTGGATTTCTAGATATGAGCACTGGCGGGTCATACGACAACTCACACGCAAATGCACTTTACGATCCAGATGCCACCACTCTATACACCCAACCACAAGCAGCGCAAGATCTGATGGATACTGTTACCGGAATTCCCTCATCTCTAAATGTCCTTCCGCAGATTACTGGGACATCCACTTCTGGAGCAGCTCCAGAGAGTACGCCGACCACCGGCTCTACCACCGACAGCGCAGTAAGCGTTCCGGCTACGGCAGGGACAGCATTAGAGTCGATGAGTTCTACGGGTCAGGCTGCCGCTACTGCGGATGAGGCTGCTGATTCCAGCGCTTCGACAATGGCCACGTTAACGCCCGCGCAAGCAGCAGTAGCACAAGCGACGGTACAAATAACTACGCCGATAGTGACTGTAGGACCGAACGGCGAACTATCTGAGTCAAAAGCCGGAGGGACTGGATTTATCGTAGATGGCACTGATGCAAATGGCAATTTCCAGCAATACGTTGTCACAGCCGCGCATGTTCCCGCTGCTACGGGGCAAGACGGAGTGCCGAACGAGAACGGAGAAACTACTTATGCTGAAGGGCCATCGACGATTATTTTTAACGACGGAACGCGAGAAACCGCAAGTCCAATCGCCAATAATTCCTCAGTTACTAGTACTAATGGAGTTCAACTCACCGGCAATCCGGACGTAGCAATTCTTCCGGTCCCAAACACCGGTCCTACTCTGCCGTATCCTTCTGTCCAGATTGATCCTAACTCGCAGGCTAGTCCCGGCGATAGCTTAACTTCATTTGGCTATCCCGGACAAACGTTCACTGCAATTAACTCTACCTATTTAGGATTGGTAACGCCCTCCTTTTCTGCTCCTGGCTTGAGCGACAACACGACTTACTTAGATACGTCAGGTCCAGGCGTGCATGGTATGTCTGGCGGTCCCGTCTTCGATAACACCACTGGTACTGTCCAAGGTATTGTCGCCGCAGGCAACAGTACCAACACTATTGACACTCCGATCAGCACAGCATCGACACTGATCGACGGGCTAAGTCCTTTTAGTCCGAACTATCTGTACAACGCTTTGAACGCCACTCCCCAGCCCATTGCCAGGCCGGATGACCGGGGAAACGGTTCAGACCAGACCCTGAGGGGAGTGACAATCACTAACGGAGAAAACTCCACACATTTAGATGCGCCTGAGACGACCAC
>CAJCHQ010000656.1 GCA_903970295.1 Bryobacterales bacterium | reverse complement strand
TTTTTCTTCTGCATCAAGCTTTTTAACCACAACGCGATCCGCCAATGGTTTCAACTGTAGTTTCGCCGCAGATGCTGTAGCCAATGGTCTATCCTCCTTCTCGAATAAACTCGCAAATATTTCAGGGAGTTTTGGGCAATGCGAACTCACCAAGAATTCGAAGCCTCTCCTGCCTCAAAGTCTATAGTTGGGATCAGCCTCTCCTGCTGCTTCTGCGCTTTTTCTTAATGATTAGCTTGACATTGACGGCGCCAAAAAGCCTGCCAAAAGCCGGCTTAAACTATGACTAGAGCGCGAGTCAAACCAAAAATCAGTGAGGCAAAAAGGAATCTGCACTGCTTATCAATTGGCGTCTCCCGATTTCTTCTTGACTAGATTGGGGGTCTTCGTCAACCAGCCGGCATATTCAGGAGCGACCGTCAGACGACTCTGTTGATTGGCCTGGCGTTCACTGATCACCGCCAGCTTGGCCTGCCTGGCCAACTCATCCCAGGCAATCGGTCCGCTCGAAGCAACGCGGCCGGTTTCGGCTTCCTTGACTCGGTCTCGCCCTTCGTATTTCGCAACATCAAGAGCTTCGCTGGCGGCCTTCAATAACTGGTCGGCCGACTCAGAATTGGTCGGATACGAAGCACCGCCGATCGAGACCGTGATCACACCGATGCCAGGAACGGATTCCGAGCGGATTTTCTTTCTCAGTCTTTCGCCTACGTCGATCGCACTCGAGATATTCGTCTCGGGCAGAATCACACCAAATTCCTCACCACCTATTCGGCAGCTGATGTCGATGTCGCGCAGGCTTGACTTGATTGTACGGGCAACATAACGAATCGCTTCGTCACCTTTTTCCTGACCGAGCATCTCGTTCATCTGGCCGAGATGATCAATATCGATAAGCAGAATCGAGAGCTCATGCTGATGGCGGGTCGAACGTTCGATTTCTTTGTGCACTGAATCGTCGAAGTGGACGCGATTGTAGAGACCAGTATGCACGTCGATAATTGAATTAGCAGCAGCCGTTTCGTGAGATAAAGCCACTTTCAATGCACTGGAAACCTGCCCGGCCAGAGACTCTAGCAAATCGATTTGTTCGCGATGGAAGGCCCTTGGCTCGGTCGAAAAGACCTCGATCACCCCGAGCGGTTGCTGCTGGAAAAAGAGGGGTAAAGCGATCACCGACTGAAATTGAGCACCACCGCTGGCACGTGGCAAACCGAAAGGTTCGCGGCTGCCCTCTCCTATATATTCGGTTTTGCCCGAGCGCAAACAACTGCCGGCAATGGTGTCGCGCACGCTCAAGTCGAAATCTTTCAAACTATTGCCTTCCAAGCCCTTGTAAGCGGCCATTTGAAAGACACTGTTAGCCCCGTCATAGAGGAGAATCGCGCAATTGGGACTATTGCCAAGCACGACCGATGTATCGGCAGCCACTTGCAAAACGTCTCCGGCTTGCATGGCACTGTTGCTCAAGGCGCAGGAGGTCTTGTAGAGGGTGCTGAGGCGCTCCCGTTCGTACTCGCTGCGCCCGTAAAGAATCGAATTGGCGATGGTCAGGGCCGAGACGTCGGCCACTTCCGCGAGGAAATCGACGAAGTTGAGGGCGGCCGCATTGCTCACATCGAGCAAGATAGCGCCTACAAGTAGATTGGACGAGATCAAAGGTAAGCCGATCTGACCGGCACTACCCTCTCTTTGCATCACGGCGCGACTGAGATCGGGTGCTTGCTGCGGATTGGCCGCAGTCACGGCAGCTCGTTTCTGCACCACGTATTTGAGCAAGCTCTCGGTCGAGAAAGGCAATATTTTCAACTGGTCGAGAGATGCTTGTGAATAACCTTTACCGGCCATTAGCTTGAGAGCCAGACTCTCGTTGTCAGAAAGAAAGATAGCGACTTTAGCGTTGCCGCCCAGCTCAGCAAATTGCACAACGGCTGAGTCCAACACGTCTCGAAGACGCAGTGACGAAAGTAATGACTTCTGCATTAGTAAATAACGAGGCAACAGATTGCCGTCAATAGCCATTCCTTCTCTCCTTATTAAGCACGCTCGTAGCGTCTTAGGGCGTTGCCTTGAGCTTTGATCGCGGAAGCCGCCACTGACAATGTATCCTTATCCATTTATGCCCCCGGACAGACTACCCTTCTTACCATGAAAATCGAGAAAATGTTCGCACTTCCTATTTTATGGAGTAAATCATGAGCGCATCTCTCCCATCTGCACAAAGCGATCCTAATTGCCTTTTCTGCAAAATAGTGGAAAACAAAATACCGGCTGAGAGAATCAGTGAGAACGATCATGCAATCGCCATTCGCGACGTCAACCCGCAGGCGCCTACACATATTCTTGTTCTGCCCAAAATTCACGTTCCCAACATCCAAGAAGCGGCCGCCAATTTTGAGTTGACAGCGAAGTTAATCGAGTTGGCAACACGCGTCGCGCAAGAACAACATCTCGAAAAAGGATTTCGTCTTGTCATCAATACGGGTGATGAGGGCGGCCAAACCGTGCATCATTTGCATATACACATTCTCGGCGGTCGCTTTATGGGATGGCCGCCGGGTTGAAGCGCTCTGCATAGATTCCCATCGCGGCTCAGATTTACTGGCGAATGTGAACGCTTCGTGAATTCGACAGCGGCCTATTCTCGCTCTTTCAAAAATATTCTCAAGCCATCGTGCTTCAATGCAAACGAGCTGTCCTTGCCACCTTTCAAACTGTCGCCAGCAAACAGCTTAATGAAAAATTTGTAGTCTATCGACATTTTCTGATTGTTTCGTGCAGTTGGCAACTGGGTATGTCTACTGTGCAGGGATGATGGAACGAAATCCGTGCTCGACGTCTTCAAGATCAAAGCTTCAAGATCAAAGCAAGGAATCGCACCTGAATCAAACTAGCAAAGGGGATTTCACTATGGCTACTCAGACTACCCAGCAAGTTACCGATCAACAAGTTCTTTGGATGGCGGATTGCTACAGTCTTGCCAAACGCTTCCCCAACTCTCGTACCTGGCTGTCGTTGCTAGAGCCAGTTGAACCGGAAGAAACCAATCCGTTTCACTACTGGCTGTGGATGGAGATTTGGAAAGCGGCTCAGACTGAGCAACCAGCGTTGTCCAAACGATAACTTCCACCACAACCTGGGCACCGTTGGTGGTGCTCACGGATGCATGTCTCTAGGGGCTGCAACAATTGGAAAGGGCGTGAGCAATCACGCTCTTTTTTTCTCGGTCGCTTGCACCGCATCTAGTGCTTAACGTGCACCGGCAACACTGAGATCGACTGCCGTCTGCGTCAACCGCGTGCCTTTTTTAACCAGACAATTAGTGCCAACGACCGAGCGACTGACCTGGCAATTAGCCTGAATATGCGCACCTGACCAAACGACCGAATCACTAATTTCGCAGCCGGCTTCGATCACGCAATTGTCGCCGATCACGACTCGTCCTTTCAAAACTGCATCCGCACTGACTCTACTGTTTTTTCCCAGCAGGGCTTCAGCTTCCATGACGGAAGCGCGCTCGAGCTGTGCCCCTTCTTCCAGGCGCACGTTGCCGGGCATATTGCTCAATTTAACACCGGGCAAAGCCAGCTTTACCGCACCGCTCAAGGCATCCAGATTGGATTCGCGATACTGATCAACCGTTCCCACGTCTGACCAGTATGAGCCTATCTCGATACCGAGTACCGGCAACCCGGAAGCT
>CAJCHQ010000655.1 GCA_903970295.1 Bryobacterales bacterium | reverse complement strand
ATCTCGTTGCCTCTCATTATCAATTATCACAATATGAGCAGATCTTCTTGTTCAGCAAATAGCTTTCCGCTGATTGCACTGCCATCACCGATGGCTAAGTGAGAGCGTATACCGGGTGCGGGATTTGACAGCGACTGTGTTCCTTCCTTTAGCACAAACTGCTGATAGTAGTCGCCTTCCTGGAAAAAGTATCCTTCAATATTGTCCAAAAGCTGCTTCCCATCTCCCTGCATCACTATGCGGGATGGATTCTTTCCGGGCACCCCGATGAATGGACGAAACAAAAGTGGATGCTTGTCTTGGTCCCAGCGGTTCGATCCGATTACACGCGTGTAGTGTGACACAACTGACGTATTGTTCGGATTGCGAACAACCGATGGTTGATAGAAGATAACTCCGTCTATGCCGTGATCATGCTCGGACTCAAGAAATTCCTTGCCAAATCGCTCCAGGTATGCAACTGATGCCGTTGGGTTGACCCGCATGCAGACTAGATTGCTGGAGTCGTCATCTCTGCCAAGCTTGTCCCGCATGTTGTGCGCCGCTTTCTCAAGCTTGCTCACGAAGTTATTCTGCTCGTTGTCATGAAACTTGCTCTTCACAATAAGTTGGCTGGAGATCGGCTTGGCCGCGAAAATCGTTCCTGGCTTCGGCCGAAGCAGGTTGTACCCGAGCGCGATGCCTTCACAGGGCTGTGCTAGGACCAGTTCTTGCCCAAGTTCACTTACTCGGGCGAGATGCTTTTCGAGCGCTGCCCAATCATTGTCGTTTGGTAGTCTGGAAGCTTCGATCATGACGAATGGGTCCACACCTTTTGGCTCAAAGATACTCTTCATCCGCTCTTTAAACTGGCGGCATTTTACTCTGAAGTCCGCCTCAAATGAGGACAGGTCGTGGTTCTTCAATGAGACAAAACTTTTGTAGCTGTCTGGATAAACCAGCTCAAGGTCATAGCCGGGTGAATTATTCTTGCCGGGCTTTGGTTTCAAGCCGGCATCGAAAAGCATGGTGGCACAATTCAGCTCGAAGGTGCTGCCGATCAGTTCGTTTGCATCCTTACCAGCTATTTTGTCCACATGCTTCTGCGTCCAGCGCTGATCTATGCCGTTCATCGTCTCTATCGCGTGCGCCAGCGTTAGCAGCTCTACAGCTGCCAGCCAATCTTCCCTTGTCCATAACTGTCGTAAACGGTGTCCATGTGCAAGCTTGCTCACCTTATGGTGTGGGAAACTACTCTCCAGCAGATCTCTGCATTTAGAGATCTCTGTGCGCGGCATATCGATTGCCGCCTCATTCAATGCCAGCTTTTTCATGTCAACGCCATTAAGCTTTTAGGCCCGTTTCTGTTTCCGCAGTTACGTCCGAGAGTGCTGCTGCTCTTCCGCAGTTCCATCTTCACGTCGAGGAATTTTCTGCCGAACAGAGCAAAACATTAGCATTGATCGATATGAGCCTGATGTCAACAAGCCGTGGACATTGATGGCCATTCTCATATCTTTCGCATATCCAACGGAGCGCTCAATGGTCTTCCCTGCCGAGAGTCCTGCCACATATATCCCGTACTTATCTTGTGGCATGTTCTCTTTGACGGTCATTCCTTGAAGTGGATAAGCATTGGCAGCAAGGCACCATATTTGATGACACTCCTGGGATTTACCCCATTTACGAATTTCACCCAGCACCCTTATCATTGAAATAGAGCGCTGGAAACGCACGACTTCGCCGCGCAACATCACAATAGGAATCGAGCCTCACGCGGCGAACACATTTATCTCGATTCATCCTCATTCCCATTCCTTTATCGCAATGTTTTCTCTTTTGAGGAGCAAGCATAAACAGGCTGCTCCTCTTTTTGCTCAGGGCCACAATGGTGGCAAATGGAGTAACACAATGGACAATCTCATACCCTTTTCACCTTCGCAAAAAGCTGATGCGAAGGCAAGTTTCTCTCGGTTCGACAACGAACTTCTTTCTCGCAGAGAAGCGGCAGCTTATCTCGGAATCGCTGAAAACACGCTAGCCATCTGGAAATCGAGCGGCAGATACAGCTTACCCTATATTAAGCTAGGGCGATTAGTGAAGTACCGCCGAATCGATTTAGATGCATTCATCATGAACCGCCTGCATGGCGCTCAATAACACAATACTCGAAACGAGCGGGAGTATCAATAGCTCCAGCTCTCAACATAACTGGAGGTCGCATGACACAGGCGAAGAGTAATCTTCAGCTCTACACTGTGCGTGATGCAGCCAAGCTCCTCGACATGTCTGAACACACAATTCGCCGATTGATCAAACAACGCAAATTGGCAGTCATTCGTATCGAGCAGCGCATCATGCTTACTGAGAGCGGAATCGCACATCTCATCAAAAGGAACACATACCCCACTCCTCGGGCCGTTTCATCGGATACCGGAATCTGTTTCCGCTACCGCTAACAAATCACGAAAACAATTCCTGAAGGAGAGAGTGCAAATAATCACTCTCTCCTTCTTACATAGGAGAACATCAAATGGAAAAATTGAATCTCAAAGACGCAATTGCGTTCGGCAACTCCGCGTTCACAAAACTCGATAGAGCAGAAGCTCTCTATGAGCAGATTGTCGAAAGGCTCTACGCCTTGGGTGAAGACGTCGCACTGCGCATCGAGTCGCCAGACCGAGTTGCAGATGCGCTCATCAAAGCTGCGCACGAACATCTCGGTCGACGCAACGGCTACAGACTCGCTGAAAAGGCTTTGCTCACAGCCTACCGCATCATCAGCAAAACGACGCCCAAGGACAGCGGCAAAATCGCTGTTGTCTATAAAATGCTCGGGCACGTTTGCTGCAGGCAAGGAAAGCACAGAGAGGCGATGAAGTACAACGCCTTAGCCCTCTTACTTCAGATCAATACACAACCACTTTCAATTCGAGGGAGGCACTAAGTGCCCCCTCTTTTCGCTCTTGCAGAGCGCAAATACGAGGAATACAAACAATGGCAGTAATGGACTATGAAGCATGTTATGCAGCACTGCAATTGAATTTTGGTGCCGGCCTAAAACAGGTAAACGAACGATGGCGAAAGCTATCGCGCATCTATCATCCCGATCGGCACATGAGCGATCCAAGAGCGTATCGTCAAGCGCTGGAGAAACAAAAACAACTCAACAATGCGCGGGACATACTGAAGAAATGGTTTGAAGCAAATCCGCATTCTTCGCCACCTAAGACGCCGAATAGCTCAACACAGAACAGCTCGCGTAGCAACTCTGCTGGTTCGAATTCAACGCATGGCCAGCAAACCGGTCATCAATCCCAATCAACAAATGACAGGTCTCAGCAAAGCTCTGGGCAATCATACCGAAGTCAGCAACAGTCACATTCAGAACACTATCACTGGGACCACACAAAACACTCGCACAGCGGTACTTCCTCTTCTCAAAGCACCAGTACCACAGGTGCCACCACCAGCTGGTTCCAAACGACGGACCTCAAGCTCACTCCGCTTCAAGAATGGGTGAAGAAGGCCGATGCCTATTGCAATCGTCCCAACAGCGACTCAGCAACGGCACTGGCAATGGCGCTCGGATTCGCTGCGGTATTCGGCCCGCTCTGGATTATCACTGCGACTATAGGTCTGATCTTTCCAGACCTTCCTGGACACTATCCAGACTGGCTAGTGCCCTTCCTCTTAGGAGGCTCAGGATACATCACCACTTACTTGTTCCGCTGGTATTTTGCTGAGGCTGCAATCATCAAGCTTCAAGAGCAAGCGCGATATTTCAGAACTGATCGAACACTCCAGAACTCGATTGAGTATCTCAAAATGACGATCGGCAAGCAGACTAGACAAAATGCAGAATGGAAGTTCATCTCAAGCGGAACTGCTCAAGAAGCCATTCTCGAATTCGAGGAAGAAGTGCTCCCTGACCTGAAGCGTGCACGACGAATCGTTCTGCGCTTCGAAGTCAAAGATTCAACAGCAGGGCGAGTGGTTGGACTTGAAGTAAGAACTACCTCTCCGATCAACTCGTTCTCCTGTAAGAAGATTGCAGAATCCGTTCTTGTCGAACTCAAGAAGGACTTCCAAGAAGTCGCTGCCTGACGACGTAGATTATCTTTCATAACCGGCCGGCACTCTTATGTGCCCGGCCGGTTTTCTCTTTACTAATAGCTGTTTCAGCGAAGTTTATTTGTTGCCTGATGACCCGTCTTGACCCGCCCCGCTCTTTTAGCTGCGAGCGAAGGCGGGCGATAGACGGCAGATGCAAAACATGCGCGCCTTCGGCCGCTCGATTTTAGCAGGGCGGTCAAGACAAACAGGGCGAGCGAAGCAGCATACTGCTGCACACGGCTTTGTGTTTCGCTCAAACGGAACGAATCCGGCAGTATGATAGAATTTCAAATGGAGTCGATTGCCTTGGTTATGAGCGACCAAAAAGACGACGCTTTGAACAACACGTTCTCGTGCCATACAGAGCATCTTCGTATAGTCACGCTGGCGTGGTAGTGCTTAAACGCTCTTCTCTACCGTCTCAAGTCCAGCAATGACATGAGGTGTTTGTCATGGCCGATGATATTTCCAAACTTTGTTCTGATTTTCTACGCGAATGCTATCCGGGGCTCAAGGCTACGCACGCGCGCGAACTGGTCGCTGCCTATTTCGGTTACAAAAGCCACGCAGCGTTACTCGCCGATAAAGCCAACTCGCTTGAGTTCTTGGATATGGCTGCGGTGCTCGTTCCTGACGTTTACATTATCAACGAACGCCGAGATTGCCTGAATGGACTGCCCGAACAATTGCCGCATTCCTACAAGCTTGTTGATGAATTGACGCAATTTCTGCAGTCCGAGGAGCTGTTCACCGGCGAGGTCTGGGAGTGCGACGACATCGGTGATTTCATGATTGATGAGTATTTACCCGAGCATCTCAGTCCTGATCTAGACATCGAGCTGGAGAAAGTAGTTGCTTCCACCAATGCGGTGTTTGAAGAGATAACTTATGACAGGGCGGACGTCGAGGAAACTCGAAGCAGCGTAACCATCATTGTGACTGGCTCTTATTCTGGTTATTCGCTCGATGATAAAGACTTTTCCGGTGACTTGATCGAAATGGAGATTACCGTGCACTTGCCTCGCTGTGCCGGTCGTATCGCTTTTGAAGAGCCAGAGATAGACGTAGTTGGCACCGTCAATCGCGACTACCTCAAGAAGGAAGACTCTCAGGAACAGCCACTGACGGCAAGTTCTGAACGAAACTGACCAAGCGGTCATTTACGCAAGAAGAGCTGGGCAGATTTCCTCGCCCAGCTCTTCAAAACCTTCGCTGCTCTTTTACTTGAGTTTGCCAGCCTTAATGGCCATGGCTGTCTCTAAATATGGGTTCGGTTCGGAAAACCGGCGTCCAATCTTGGACACCATTTCAAGGCTATCAGCATCAATTTCAACGGCGGTAAAGTCGGTGCTGCCCTTCATTCCAGGACCGATCTTGAATTCGACAATGACGGTGTTTGGTTCCTTGCCCATTTCAAGAACACAGCCGTTCTTGCCTTTTCGCAATTGAATTTCACCACCATAGATGTCGTCGCAGTCAAGGTTCGTTTTCAGCTTGACCGAATCGAACATACCGAAATCGCCTGCCCGCATTGCATTCACCTAAGCGCGTATCTCAGGGTGATTATAGAATTCAAGCGCCGTGCGCTTCAAGACCGCCGGTTGTATATCCATTCAAGAAGCAAAGCATGCCGATCCCACCGCCAATAGCTATCCCGTTGCAACCGTCCCTCTTCTGATTAATAAATTGCCCGCGCCTGATTCCCATCTCGCTGAGAATGTTGGGCATCGAGTTTCGCCCAAGCCCAAACGTCAACACCCGATCAGCAGTGCTTGCCGTCAAGCCGGTCAAATTGCTTACAAATCGCGACAAGGACAACCTACTTGAGCTGTGCACCGTGGGCAGTGGCGGCGCTGTCAATCGACTGATCCAACATGTGACACAAGCTCATCCAATTGG
>CAJCHQ010000654.1 GCA_903970295.1 Bryobacterales bacterium | reverse complement strand
CCCCTGGATGTGCCGAAAATAGCCCCGCATCTCCGCCACAGAACGCGATCGTGTTTTTTCTTGTGCGGAAGACTGAGCATCACTGGGAAATCCCCACTCTGTTATCCAGTAAGGTTTTGTGTTGCCCTGCGGAAAAATATTTTTGTCGAGGAAAGAATCCCTTTCAGCGAGAGCTTCTTTATTGCCCTCCACCACCGGTGGGTAATCATGGACTCCATAACCGTCGACTAAATCGTCGAGTCCGTGAGCTCTGAGAAACGCATATGTCGCTGGAATAGAAACTCCGTCAATTTTCGTTTTAGCCTGCCAGGCACCACCTATCGAAGCCGCCATACCAGACGAAATAATAGGAGTATTTCTATTCATTTTTGAATTGTCTCGCACTTCCTTTAGAACTTTCAGCACTTTCAGATATTGCAAGAATCCTTTGGCGACCTGTTTAGCCTCAGGGTCGCGCGAGAGTTCAGCTAACGTAAACGCCTTACCTTGTCCTGGCGTAGGAAAATCACCATTGAAATCAGCCCAATTCAACTCATTACCCAATTCCACTCCAGCCAGTTCAACTCCTTTGGCGTCGAGCTTATCAAAGAGGTTTTGATAATATGCCCGGGAGCGCTCGGGATCGGCGGCACTCAGCGGCATTGCCGCACGTATGTGACTCGGCGCATAGGCCGGGCGTTGACGAGTGCCCGGAAAATATTCGACCCCTGGTACCAGCACCAGTCCGATGCCCTCGTCCTGTAGTCTTTTTGCCAGATTCATATTTTTCTCGTCTGGTCTCAGCGCAGTGCGCACAAAACGGACCTTGCCATCTTTCAATTGGTGGACGATGGATTCTTGCTCTTGCGCGCTGAAATTCTGAAAGCTGTTGACGTTGACTCCAACTGGGCAATCCGACTTTTTAGCGATTGCGATATCGAAACCGAACAAGGCAATCAAAGCAACTAGAAACATTACTACTGAGAATGAACGGAATCGCTGAAACCCGCCCCTCATTTGCAACATTGCCTGCAGCGCAGTTCGTGACAGGTCTCAACTTTGTTGTTCAGTTCTTTTGGCAGGGCGTGCAGTCGTGCATTTTCATCTTCTAGATTCTGCGGATTTGCGGTCATGTCTTGCACCCATCAAGCAGTGAACCATCATCTTAACACTCGGAGTTACCGGGCAACTCTGTCACATGGTTGCCGATTACCTGAAACGGCTTTGCAGGGATTGGTACTTCATAAAGAAGTCCTCAAGGATCTGGCGATCCGCATAAATACGCCATTAAGAAGGCTCTTGCCAGCGCGAATAGAGATACAATGAAGATGCTAACTCTATTTGGGTCAATCGATGAGAAGCGCCTTAACGCGACAACACGGCAATCGGCAGGCAGACAAAATCTGTTCGTACCTTTGTGCCGGCAGCGTTAAGTATTGCAGTAGTCTGGCTCAATCTTGACCGGCCTCGCCTTTTAAAGAAGTGTTCGTTCCCTGGTTGCGTGCTTGTGTCGGCGTTGCTTTGCTGCAATGACCTCTTAGCAGAATGCACGCGATCCTCAGTTTGTTCGCAGGAGATAAATCATGATCATCAAACTTTTTCAGCCACCCACGAAGAACTGGCTTTTGATTGCGGAACAACTAAACGATCCACCCACATGGGATCGCTTCGTTCCTTGCCATACAACAGAATCAGAGCGGTGGCAATTCGATTCCGCCGTCAAGGTAGAAGCAGCTGCCAAAGGCGTCAAACTGAAGCCGTGCAAGGAAGCAATGTCACGCGGCGTCAGTGTTTTTGAATATGACTGGAACACGCCTGATGACGACATTCTCCATCATGCCATGCAGGTTGCCGAGTTGCTTCGACTGGGGCTTAAACTTGAAGAACCGGCAACACAATCCAGATCGAGCTATACTGCAGCTTAGAGTATTGCCCTACAAAGGGCGCGCGATTGTCGTAATGGAATTGCTTTCTGCCACCTAAGTGGCGCACGGCATTCCAACCGGCATAAACAATGCTTTGATTAAACGGAGAATGCAGACAGAAAATGAGTGAGTTATGAAGACTGAGCTTAAGATAACGCCGACTTTTGGTGCAAACCAACCGATCTTGATTGTCGACCATTATAGAGTCGGGCAACGAATTGCCCTCATGCAGCTCCAATATTTCGGGCTCACCGCACGTGTGGTCAACAGCTGCCGGCAAGCAATTAAGGCTGTTAGCAAACATCACTATCCTTTGATTCTAATTGGCTGGGGCCGACCCGAATGCACAGGCTGGATCTTTATTGAATTCGTGCGCCAACAAGAGCAGAAGCGACATCTTTCGACCAAAATTGTGGCTGTGCTCTCGCATCGAACGCCCGGTGCGCAGAGCAGTGTCTTGAGTGCGGGAATGGACGACTATATTTGCAAGCCAATCACTATGAGCGATATGCATGGCATGCTCGCAAAACACTTGAACCAAGCAGCTTAGGAGCCGCGAATTGAAAGCTACTACTTTCGGCCTCGCTGATTGAGACCAAATCTGATAAGAGCCTTAGAGCCGCCGATGTCAGTTCAATCGTTATCGGTTAAGTGATCGATTGCCACGCCAGCATGTACCAGATCGCTAGCAGCATGATTGAAACAGTGACAGCGACAATGCTAGCGCTTTTGGCTTTGCGCACGCCCTTCGACTTATGGCTTGAGTAGCAGAATAAGCACGCCAGTGAAAATATAGTCCAGAGCAGAATCTGAAAGAATTTTCGCAGCCATTGCACTGTGCTTTCTATATTTGGATTTTCGCAAAGAAAGACCTTTGTCGGCACGGAAGCGCCATTGTCTATACCCGGGCTGACTGAATGATCTGGTTCGTGCTTGGTCAGAATCGCTCCATTTTTGCATTCGATCGCGAAATAGCGGTTGGGATCGGAACTGGGGAAAGGTCGACCATAACTGTCGAATCCCTGAATCAAGAATTTTTGGAAGTTGCTGCACAAACAAAGAATCGCCCCTGGTCGCCAATGGCGATCGTTCACGCCGCGAGTGGTCAGGTCGATATCGGAATTTAGTTCTTTCTGGAGAATGATTGCGGCATAGTCGGCTTGACCGGTAATTGGATTGTTGTAGACAAAGCTGGCATCCGCTTCTTTGCATTTCTCCGCATCTGACGGATATCGTCTGCTTTCCTTGTAACACTTTTGGGCGTAATCAGCGTACCACCACATTCGTCTGACTACGGCTAATTCAGGCGAATTGGGGTTGTACAGTGCGACTCTGTCGGCACCAAGCAATCGATTTGCATCGCATTGATACCAGAATTCTTTTCTGCTCAAGTAGCCGCAGAAAATTGTTCGCAAGTCGAGCCAATCTCGGTTGAGCAGCTTGTAACTGGCTTTTGTCGCTTGTCCGGAATTGAGGATCGTGCATTCACTATTGGGCGAAAATTTGACCGATACATTGTGATCGCAGGATGTATATTCCATACCGCTGAAATCGGTCGGGATAGCCACTGGTGTTTTGTCCGCCACCCTCGGCCCGGATTGAATTACGGCACAAAATTTTACGCAGCAACAAAGCAGAAGCACTGTCACCACCACGGAAAACCATGGGGCATGCAATATTTCTCGCAGCTCTTTGCGGTCGAATGCACGGTTGGCTGCCCCCGCAAATCTAGTGGCGAATTTATTTGGTCGACTGCTCTTGTTTTCCGTCGGTTTGATAGTTTTAGGCGTGGGAATTTCAGCCAACTGACTTGTGGTGTGCTTCCGCGCAGCCAGAAGATTCTGTGCCTCAGTATCTTTTATGTGATCGGATAAACCTGAGTTAGATGACTGTTGCCTCTGCAAGTCTATGTATGCCTGGTTGAGCCACTCGGCTACTGGATCATTGGGTGGCAGCACGTCACTGGCTAATGACAATGCCTCGAGATAGATCGTCCGGGCTTGATCAAATGCACCTTTGCTTTCATACAATGCACCGACTTCACCCAGGAGAGCCACAGTCTGATGGCTCTTCGCTACTTCCGCATCCAGTTTGCAAAGCTTTCTCAGGGACAAAAGCGCTTTGTCAGGATCTTCGAGTTGTAGCTGTGCATTGACCAAATTTTGCAGACATTCGCTCGCTTTTGAGTGATTGTCTTGATCGAGCTCCTCCAGCATGACGAGCGCGTCCTCGTAACCCCTGGCGGCGCGCTCGAAATCATTTTTCCCCGTGGCCTCGTCGCCATTCTCCAGACAACGGTCGACATTCTGCTGGGCGGCTAAGGCTGGTTTGCCGTCGCGGGCGGCGCGTGATTGGTGAGAAGAAATAACAAAGAGCTTTCGATTGCGGCGCTTGTCTTTGATGACCACTTCTTTTGTCTGTTTATCTGCGCCGCTTGTTCCGCTCGGTTCAGGTAAGCCGGGTGGCTCGGGTTCAGCTGCATCGATTGCATTTGTTTCAGAGTGCAAGTTCAATTCCTCGGTTGCAGTTGCCGTGGCTTTGTTTTTGTTCGAAGATGCGTCGCTTTGATCGGATGGCATTTAGAGGAGCAGTTCGCAAATTAGGTTCGAGCAGCGATCTTTACGGAGCAACAGGTTGACCACCTGCCGTATTTGGCACTTCATAGGTAATCGGACAAGTTTGTGAGGATTGAAAAGTGTACGGACCGCTGTAAACGCATGATATTGCGATTGGTGTCACAGTCACTTCGGTGTTAACTGTGACGCTGCCCTGAACAACTCCGCCGTAGGGTACGAGGGCTGCTTCGGTCGTCAGCAGATCGGTCGGTGCGAACGTCAAACTCTTCAAAGTAAGCTTGCTAACATAGCCGCCAGTGCTTTTATTGAGGCGATCGATGACGGCTTGTGCTCGGGACACGGCTTGATTTGGATCCCCCGAGGCCGCTAGACGATCCGCTTCTCTGGCTGCGTGATCGTTTATTTGCACGCCGAGGGTGATCAAGACGAGATCTATAAGCAAGAGCATGACGGGAATGACCACCATCAATCCCACGACCATTTCGAGAATTGAAGCTCCCTCTTTCTTCCTTTTCATTCTTGTTCTTAAGTTCACGTGGCCCCCAAGCCCTGTGTCAGTGTCTCCTGCGGATCGTAAAATCCATGGCGATCCCTTCTTTGTTGTATGTAGGGCGCACGCCACTGCCGGTTAGAAACTCTTGATACGGCCAGGTCATATTCTCGTACATGGAACCGGCCGTATACGTTGCTGCATTAGGATTGGCACCGGTAGTTCCTGGGACGTTGAGTGGTTCACCAGCATGCAATCCGCCTTTGGCTGCGCCTGGCGCATGCACGTAGTCGGTAATTTGCAGATCGTAGCTATATGCATTTGAGCTGACGATGCCCAGACCACTGATTGCTCTGAATTGCTTGTTGCTGACACATAGATCTGTCTGTCCCCAGGGAATGCTGTCGTTGGTAATCGCTCCGGAAGATGTGAGGTGAAATCGCTGTTGCTGCGGTCCACCGGCGCCGTAATTCATCGGTGTCAGCAGCATATTGATCACTGATTGCACGTTGACGGTCAAACCACCTCGTTTGAGCCAGTCGTAAAAGGCGACGCTGAAAACATTTTCGAATTTGGGATGATCGGGACTGGCGTCAGGCAAAGCCGGCAACTGAAAATTTGATAGAGCCGTCTGCGGATAGTCGCCAGTAAGCGGAGTTTGCATGATATCTGTCGGATCAGTTTGCACTTGAGCATTGTTGATAAGGTCACCTGGTTGGACGATCTCTGGCACCGGACCGTCAGTGAACGTAATCGTGAAAGCTCCTGGATTAGGGCGTTGATCGACGATGGTGCCAGCAAGTGCAGCGGCAGTTGCATGGATCGTTCTCGTTAAAGATTCGTTTTCTGTGTATTGTTCATCAGCATCGACTTTGATCACCGCAGGTGTGCTAAAAGGCAGGCCGGCTATGCTGGTTTGAAAAGCTCTAAAGTCGACAAGAGTGGTATTGGCACCTTGAGCGGCGAAAACGAAAGGGGTGTTGTTGTAATTGATTACGGCGTCGGGCACGTAAAAGCCCTGAGACTGCTGTGTCGAAGATACCGAAGCAACACTCTGTGGTTGTGGAATCGGAGTTCTCGTGGCCAGTCCGTCCACGTAGCCCAGCGCTAATTTGAGACTGCCTGGGACCAGCGTAGATGATTGAGCGACAACCAGATGGACCTTGTTGGATTTGTAAGCATCGGTTGCATCTTGCATCGGATTGAGAATTTCGCCGTTGGCATTTTGTAAAGTGCCGCCTGGAGCAACTGCGGCATTGAGTGCGCTGACCAGATTTTTTTGCGCCACTAAGGCGTTTTTGTAGTCGGCCTGAGCGAGCTGTGTCATTACCGGATCTTGAAGATAGGTGGCGATAATCATGTCCAGTCTGATTGTGCCAAGCAGGGTGTTGATGCCGGTGACTGGTGTGTAATAGCCATCACCGGCTGCAGTGGCAGTGCCAACTGGACTGCAGTCTGACAGACCGATCAGACCGAAGTTAGGATCGACAATGACGATTGCTGATAGATCTTTGGCGGCGGCAAGAGCGGCTGCTTCGATCGCCGACCTTTGCTCGTGATAACTGCCCATGAAGCCAGTAAACTTGAGGCAGAAAAGCATAATCATTAACGCCAGCCCGCCAAAGATGGCGATGCTCAAAACGAGTGAAGCTCCTCGAGTATTTCGTCTCTTCATTGCTTGGCTTCAATGACCATTCAGTGCACGCCCCCTATCACCAAACAAAATCAATATGTATCTACTCCTGGGCGATGCTCGCTCGAACCATAAGTAGTGGATATTGTTTCTATACCCAGCAATATTCAAATTTCCATACATCTACTGCCTTAAAAGGAGGTGCTAACACGATCGAGCTTTGCCTCCGAATTCAGTTCCTACGGGCTTCTCTGACGAAAATTACAGGCGGCGGCTGTTTATTTTTTCGGGCGCGATATTTTTGCGGCGCGATCTGGAAATCTAGTTCGTGATAATCACTCTTACCATCTGTGCCCCATAGGCCATATCGCCCACTGTGCCAAAATCCCAATCGTTATTGGCCATTGAGAACAGTCCTGTGCCGGTAGGCGGATAATTGAATTGTTGATTGCCCAGGAAAAAGGAGTTCGCAGTGTTTGCCTGAATTGGTCCGGTGATGCCTATCACTCCAACTAGAGAGTTGAAGTTCGCTGCCTGACACTCGACGCCAGGGCAACCCGGATCGTTGGGGATGCCGTTGGCATCGCGTACCGGCAAACCGGGAGTCCACCATTGACCGACTGCTTGCGTATCAATCCAAATTTTCTGCCCCGGTTGAATCGTGATGCCACTGGATGTCCAATTCGGATTGTCACAGAGGACGAGCACTACATTCACACTGACGACAGTTTGCCCGGCATTGGCGATCTGGTCGAAGATATTGGGATTACGCCACGTCGTCGCGCTAGGTGTTGAACCTGCAGGTGTGCTGGCCACCCTCGGGAATGGGGTTACATTGCCGCCGCCACTTCCTCCGACTCCGTTGCCTGGCTGGGTTTGCAGTCCGCCAGGGTGCTCAACCGGCCGATTAGCTGTAAAAGC
>CAJCHQ010000653.1 GCA_903970295.1 Bryobacterales bacterium | reverse complement strand
CGCTCCAGTCATGGACAACCGCCACTCGATGAATCCTTTTGGTTATGTTGATTTGAATGGCAATGTAGTTATACCAAGCCAATTCGCGAATTGCCGCGAATTTAGCGAGGGGCTAGCTTGGGTGTGGACTTCGTCAAAAGTTAACGGCTACATTGACCGACAGGGTAATCAGGTCATAAAAAATAAAGGCTTCTACGAAGGACGATCGTTTCACGAAGGGCTTGCTGCCGTGCGAGTTCGGATGAGTCCAACAGAGATCGATGATGGGCGCATCGACGCAGAAGGGCTTCCAGGCAAGTGGGGCTATATCGACAAAGTCGGTAATGCGGCTATCGCTCCAAGATTCGATCAAGCCCGTGACTTTCACCAGGGGCTCGCAGGCGTGAAGCAGCGCAAAGACTGGATGTTCATTGATGAAACAGGAAAGATCATTGGCGACAAATATCAGAGCGTCGGATCATTTGCGGACAATTTAGCTCCGGTCCAGGTTGGGGCGAAGTGGGGATTTGCTGATAAAACTGGACAAATCGCGATACCAGCTCAATTCGAAGAGGCGCGAGAATTTTCTACAGGCTTAGCCGCCGTCAAGGCTGGTGGAAAATACGGTTTCATCACGACGGCGGGAAACATCGTCATTCCCGCCATTTATCAAGCTGCTGACCGTTTTTCGGAGGGGCTTTGTGCGGTGCAAATAGCCGGCGGCAAATGGGGATTCATTAATAGAGAAGGGAAGTGGACCATCCCTGCGACGTATGATGATGCTCAGGAGTTCTCGTCAAGTAAAGCATTGGTGATGGTACAAGGCAAGGTTGGATTCATCGATGTTTCGGGCAAATACGTTGTTGAACCGAAATTTGAACATGGCTCTTCCTACTCGGATAATCGTGCAGTGGTATCAGCCAATAACTGGAACCATCCAATAATGCGAATGAGCCTTATGTCCATGCATTTGAAAGGCTTGAAGGTGCATAAAGATCCAAGCTCGCCTACAGGCGTATACATACCAGAAAATCTCGCGGATGCGGTGCAAGAACTCGACAACATGCTGCCGACGGCCGCGCAAAATGATATCAATGCAATCGACAAATCAGAAATGACCTTGTACCACCACGGCTTTGGCACCTGGCTGAGAAACGATTGGGGACTTTGGAAGGGATCAAGACTTGCGGATTATTTTCATTCCATCGGGATTCAACACCCCGATGATATGTCCGGAACAATATTGGACGCCTATTGGGCCAAACTGCACGGACAAATGATAAACGTCGCCGAACAGGCAGCGCAATACAAGCAATTCTACGACAAGTTAGCACCAGTGGTTAACGTATCAATGAAGCTGCCAGAGGCGATCGGAAGCTTACCATTGTCAGATAACACGGGTGGGAAAATCGATCTCAACACAATTATTCATCGAGCATCTCTGACCTTAGTAGCGCTATGCACCAAGTTTGATCTGTTGTCGCCCAAAATAATCGGAACATTTGATCAGTTACAATCGGCGTATGCTAGCGACAAAGTCCGTCTAGTCATAGTTATGGCTGAAGGAGAGGTGCACCCTGCAGAAATGGTTATTGGGCAGATGGTGAAGAACAAGATGGTTTCTCCCGACGAAATTGCAACAGGTAAATTGATGACCAAAGAAACTGGTTGCTCTCGCCTGATTGCCCCCAACTCTTTATTCGATCAATTTCGTAAAATGCTGAAATTAGACATGCTAGTGATACCGCAGACCTTGTGTATCAAAAAGGATGGCACCATAGTCAGAATGCTAAATGGGTACGAAAAGAACACGAAATCGGATTTGACAAAGGCAATCGATGACTTTCTAGAACAGAGCAAGCGTTAGATTGCTAGTTCTATATCTACGCAAGCGAAGATTTGGAACGGAGCGAAAACCGCTGGTTAAAGTTGCACCGGTGTCAATCACTTACGCGAACGCGAACTCTTTTGGGCTGCTCAGCTTTGCTTTGTGTCATGGCCAAATCTGATCGACCCACTTGTCACCACTCCGATGGAAGGTGTACCGAGCCTTTCCATCATCAAATTCTTCATCTTGGTCCGGCAACACATTCGCCTCGTTCCGTCCGAGCTTTCGCATAATCGCCTCTGTTTCGCCTCAGTCATTTGCGGATTCCAAGCTCGGATCGCTCCTTGAACACAAAACCATAGCTCAGAAGCTTTTTTACTTTTCCCCGTCATGAAAATCTGCGAGACACTTTGGCCGTCGGCCGCAAAAACCATCAACTGTGTTGCGGAGGCGAATGAAATGCACAGAGCACCTTGTTGCGAGAAATACTGAGGCTTCTTGACACCGCTCTTTTCCGAAGCAGAAGCAACAAACTCGTCAAAGCATTTCTTGAAATCACTTAACGACGTTCCCAAAGACGGATATCGGTATGTCATACAACCCGAGGAGGATGCGCGCCCGACAATACCCATGCTCACAAAGACTGTTCGATTGCCAGTTGATTCGGCAGCTGGGATTTGACGCATCAAGCGCGGAGCGCTTGCTGTCGATTGATCGCACTCGGCACGCGATCAGGCTCGCACCCCAAGCGGGGCCGCGGGCTGCTTCTTCGAACGCGCGGGCATCGGGTGGCTCATGATGGACATGAGCAGCTCAAGCCGCGTGCCGCCTGCAATCATTGGCAGCAGGCTGGGCAAGCTGTAATAGTCTCCAGTGAAAGTGAATGTGTCGCAGGTGAATCCCGAGTGCGTGAGTTGAGTTTCCAGCTTATTGCTGTATGAACCGACATTCACAAGCAGAACATCCGGGGTCACGCCCATTTCTGAGCTGTATTGCTGGAGGGTAGCCAACAGCAACGGCTGCGTGTTTTCATCTTGGTCAGTGACCATCACTATCTGCTCGACACGTTCGCCCTTACGGCGCATCATTTCGAGAGCTACTCCGCAGGAAGTGCCACCACCTGCCTGAATACCCTTGAATGCCTTTTCCCAATCAGACAGCTCTGGTCCTTTTGCATTGATAGGATAGGCGAGAGTGTCAAATGCATAGACAAACAGCCCTGCCTCGCAACAAGGCGCGCTAATGGCAGCGATCTGTTTGCCTACTTCGATGGCGACCTGCATCGATCCGCTTTTATCAATGTGCAAAGCGGTGGGTCGTTTTATGCGTGCTTTTGATTTGATTTGCTTGTCTCCGACAGCTTCAACCATTTTTGTCAGCTGTTCATCCAGCCCTGCAACTTTGATGGCCTCGCGGCTTTTCAGGGCTGAAACGCGCTTGTCGGTCTTTGCTTCCTCCAGTTTGTTCTCAATCAGCTGGCGCAAATCGGCATTGTCCATGGCACCACGCTTCTTCAAGCTCGAGAGATTGTTTATCACCTCTTGTGGTGTCATCGCATTCACGAGCGCGACCAGAAGGCTGGGCGTAAGCTTCTTGATCGATGAAATAGCTACCCTATAAGGAATACGGTTTTCAATTATCAGCTTGGCTTGACTGGCAGCGTCGGTTTGTTTTGCCAGCTCCTTCAGCACGTGCAAACGACTGCCGGCAGGCGGTGCGTTGTCAAACAAAACCCGCTGAGCATAGTCGCCGGGCTTGATTCGCAAAGAGGCATAGAGGGACTTCAACGACTTGCGCGCGTGCAAGGCTACGCTGTCGAACTGGTCGGTATTTCTTTCGCGCTCACGCAAATATTGCTCAATGGCAGTGCGAAGGGAACGTGGAACTGATGCCGAAATTCCTTCGATGCACTTTTCGCCTTGACGATGTCCCTTCACTATCGTCAGCACTCGTTCGACCTGATAAGGCGGCAGTTTCTTCAGCAATGCCAGTCCGGCGTCGCGATGCTCGTCCGAGAACTTGGACGTGGCCAGAAAAGCGATGAACAACTGCTTCAAATCGTGCACAGAACCATTGTCGAAATACCAGAACGCCAATTGCCCGAAGAACAATGGATCGCGATCATAGACGAAGCGAAATAAGACGATGTAAGGCTCTACTTCGCGATGTGGAGTACGAAGCAGCGCGTTTAAAATGGCCAGACGGAAGTCCTGCTCACCGGCCTTGGCATTTCGCCGGATGAGATCTTCGAACAGGCTGAGGTCTGACTCCCTCTGACTACTGCTGGCAGCTCGCTGCCGCCTTCTGTGGAAGGCCGCTGCGGTACGACCGAGAGGAGTCGGTTGGGAGGTAGTTGCTGGCTGCGTGCGGCCCGCCCCCGCAGGTGATTGCAGGATGCCATTGAGAAAGTTTGTCCAGAAGTCTGTCATTTTCATTGCCTCATGCATGGACGTGATTGCTCAGCCTAACAGGCGCTCGCGATGGACTCCACATTATTGTGCCCAGCCCGGGGTCAAGGCTGCTGCGAATATTCGGCCGATGAGTAAAGCCTGACCGACGGTGGTATGATCGAATAGTCTGTACTCTAACAGCAAGAGCTTACAAACTTTCAGTTAAGGTCAAATACGCTCTCGTAACTCGTACAGACGCTTACTATTCGGTTTATTCCATCCAAAATACTTCCTCCGCGCTGGACTGCGATCGGGTTACCCTAGTCCTCCAGTGGGAGAAGCGGGCACTAGCACAAAGCCGTGGCCCGCGTTCAATCTTCAGCCTCTGGCACTGTATGCCGTGGCAATCTAGAAAATCCACTCTGAAGTCCTCCCTATGTAATCCGCCGGCACGGTATACAGCAGCGTGCGTGCTATCACGAACAGCGCGCTACCGAGTCCGGTGGATGCAAAATTTACCGTCTGTACAAGTTGTAGGAGCGAAGTGCAACTATGTTGCTTTGGAGCGTAATTCAACGCAGGAGTGGAATCGAACCACATCATCCCGAGGGATGATTACCAGTTTGTATGCTCCTCCTGTAAGGGTACAGGCGGTGAGTTGTGCGAGTTGCTGGAGCACAGAAGGTGCTCTACCTCTGAGCTACAGCCCCATTAAAGGAGCTGGCGGGATTCGAACCCGCGACCACCCGGTTAATAGCCGATTGTAAGCTCCGGCTGTTTGAGCACAAGCTCATGTCAAACATAGTACCGCCATCAGTGCGGTTTGTCAATGCTTTTTGATACCATATTTGGTATCACTTTTCGAGAAGCGCAAAGCCGGACGACAAACTTAGTTGCGCCCGTACATGAGGTATCCAGCTCGTCCCTCTCTGCCGCTATACGAAAACGGCGTCGGGACTCCGAGCAGGATGAGCCTTTTTAGGTTGTAGGTACCTACTGGATCACTATCCACTTAGGCTCTCCTATTAGCCTCCCTGCTTGACGATTGATCACGCTGTATCGCAAAAGCGATTAATACACGCGATGCGGCCAAGCTTCGGGAAGGCGAATTCCCATCATAGTTACAGATCGCCTTTTTTGTCAACAAGAATTTGCATGCGCCAACAAAAACAAAACTAGAACTCGGCTGCAGAGATCGACAAGTCGCCTAGCGTAATAGCGTAAGATTGCTTCTGTCCAGTGATTAGATAGCGCAGCAGACACTCCGACGCAACCGCAGATACTAGCAAAATCAAATTGCGTGCTAACGGATAATCGCATGCATCCACGCCCACATCTTGAGGCACGCGGTAATTCTCATTCCAAACGATTTCTCCGTATTCGTCGTTTACTCCGGCATGAAGACAATTAATCTCATTTTGCGTGCAATAGTCGAAAACCAGGTGGCGCGCACGCGAGTTGTCGAAAGTGTCGACCACTAGATTGGCTCCTTTAAGAAGCTTATTTAGATTTTGGTCGGTCAGCTCCCGCGTTACCGACCGTACATCAATACCGACATCGCGTGCCACAACGTTTCTCAAGATATCTGCCTTTTGTCCACCGACATCGTCGAGCCCAAAGATTTGCGTGCTCACGTTGTGCTCTTCGACGCGATCTCGATCGATGACACAAATGCTCTTCACACCGCAGCGCGCCAGGTTTACTGCGACGTGCGAACCCAGTGCTCCGGCGCCACATATCGTAACGTCCGCAGAAGACAGTTTTTCCATTGCCGACTTGCCGCGATAGATCACTTCGTGATGGTTGAGTCGCATAAGTCACACCTGTTGGCTGAGCACTGCAATTATCCACGAATTTCTGAATAAAACAGTCTGATGGCACTGAACGATATCACCCGCGGGATAGACAAGCCAAGAACGAAGAACTGCATCGGCTGCATCGGCTGCCTCACCTGTCTCGCCTGCATCGCTTGATGTTGCTTGATTATCGCCAGCAAATTCAAACTCAGTATTACCATGGATCGTTGAAGTTTGCGCCCCTATAACTTGAATCGCGCACAGCAAAGGCTTTCCAAAAGAGAATGCCCAGGCGCACATTGTTCTTTCGTCGCGCGCGCTCATCCCCAAGCAACCGGGTGGATGTGTATGGTAGAAACCGACGACGTCTCCGCGTTTTTCTTCTTGCTGCCAGACGCGCTGCCAGTTGAATTCTACAGACGCTCGCGAACCGCGCTTACGCCAGCGCATTTTCGCGTGCAAAAGCCCATCGCATATCTCACCCGTGAGAATGCAGCACGTTTCCAGACTGAAAGCCTCAGTCGTAGTCGATTCCGCTTTCTGCAGCTTCACGCCAAACTCCTACGAGACTGGTCAAGTCGAATTGGTGATCCATTCCACTCAAACATATTCCCGCGCTGATTACACTCAAGTCGCTTGTTTGCAGGAGCACTGATCTGCTCGTTCCGTCGACAGTAAAACGCACCGTTGCACGGTCGCCGTCTTGATACGAGAAACCTTCCAGGTTGGCCCCGGCATGCGCCAGCGCTCGGTTGATGCGTTCGAGATCGCTAGCGCCCGCTGAAGTCTCTTCGTGCTCATCCAACCATAGCATTCGGTATGCAAGGCGTTCTTCAGGGGTGGCTCCCGGGCATTGAAGCTTTGCAGGTTCAACTCCTTCAGCGAGTGCTTTGTTGAGGGTTTTAGCGATGCGCGGGTCCCGCCTGCGATCAATTGACTCAAACCAGAAGGCACTGCCGTCGAAGCGGCAGTTCACGGTATCAAATCTGCTGCAGGAGCCGACAAGTTGCATCGGAGCCGGACCTGAAAGTTTGATCCTGGTGTCCGAGCCGGATGCAGCAATCGCCCACCAGCGATTCTGAAATGGCTGCAGTGCCACCATTTGTATGCGCGGAAACAGCTGCAGATACTTCAAAACCACAGCCGGAGTAGCCGGCTCAATCACCTGGGCTTCCTGCTGGTTCTTGATTTTGAGAATAGCCCAACCCGTGTAAGTGCCCGGAACGGACAGCTCGTAAACGATGCCGCAGACACGCACGCAGACACGTCCGCCGGAAACGATTGGGGCGATGAAGCATTCGTCGTATAAACGTCTCTCCTCGGCTGCAAGTTTTGCCACCAACTCGAGCGGATCGACTTTCTTCTTCGGGGTCAACCGAAAACAGCCTCGGGTCGCAATGTCATATTGCCATTATCGTGTCGCTCGATAACAGTGCCATTGAGCTGCTCAGGAGAAATTTCCATAAACCGAGCAACCGCATCCCGAACCTGTTGATCGGAAGATGCAGGACCGATATCGAGAAGATCGAGCGCGATCTCACGACTTCGACCCATTACCCGTGCGTGTAACACTGCCGCAGAAGTAGTTCCCGTTGCTTGCTGATATAGCTTTTTAGCATCGTT
>CAJCHQ010000652.1 GCA_903970295.1 Bryobacterales bacterium | reverse complement strand
TCGCCTTTGGCCTCACCCCACGGTATAGAGAGCGAAGCAATCAAGGCACCAGGGTTGAGTTTGTCTTCGTGGGCCATAAGAATTTTGTAGCTGGCATCAAAAAGTCGCCCACCATCTTGGGCCGATTTGCCCAAGGGCACCTTGCCACGCGCCGTCCGTTTCCATTGCTCGATAAAGCGTGAGACCTGGCTTTCGAAGGGCGTATCCAACGACTGCAAAAGCGTTGTAATGGCGCTGTGCGCTCCATGTCCGAAGGCCAAGCCAAGCACAAATTCTTCATTAGCAGGGGCTCCGATTTGCGCAGTCAGAGCGATATTTCCACTCAACGCGCAATCGAATTGCCAATCCATTTGGTAGTTAGCCGAGATGTCGGTCCAGCCATCACTGCGCCCGACATAACCGCACGAGGTTTTGCTGAATGGCACCGATGAGCCCATAGCCAACCAGGTGTTGCCTTTGTTGGCAATGAGAATTTGTTGACCAGAGACATCGACCACATAGCCGTTGTTACTGTGCCCATTGCCGCCCAGATGTGGAGAGCACAGCACATAGAGTTTCAATTTGTCGGCGAGTTTCTCGGTCACTAACTTAGCTTTGATCAAGATGCACGCCAGGTGCGGATCAGCAATAATCGTCTTGACAATTTTGTATTCGCCATCTGGATCGGCATTTGTAATCTGGTAGCCAAGTGAGTCGGGAATAGCCTCGATTGTAGATTCGAGACGTCGCTTTTCTTCGTGGAAAAAGGTTTCGCCATCACTGATCAAAAATTGCAGATCGCGAATCTGTGGGCGGTCGACAGTCGGATAGTAGACCTCGGTCAAGATGCCGCGCCAGATTGTGTACCAGATGCGGCTGGCACTGGAATATGCCGTTCCCACAGCCTCTTTGCGCGCAGCAGTCCAGCGCGGCTCGATGCCTGGGGTGCCGAAAGCAATGTTTTTAGTGCGCAGAGTGGGCATTCTTAAATGGGAATTCCTCGACCGGGTGTGACTTCCCGCCATTCGAGGCTGAGAAATTCAGTTGACAAACTTGCTTGCAACAATCGGTGCAGTAATCGGTAAAGTATAACCGCATTAACGGCTGGATTCATATACTCAGAGCCGCTAATCGATATCGCACAGTGACTCGCGCTGACGCACTTGATAACCTGAACAGGGCGGCAAAATCAATAAGCTTTATTCGGGAAATCTGAATTTTTGCCCGCTCGTAAACTTGATGATGTAGCCTTGAATTTGCCACAGTGGGGAGAAATTTGGATATGTTCAAAAAAGAATTTGTATGCGCAACGCTCGGCCTCGTCATCGGTCTGCCTGCGCTTGCCGAGGGCAATGTTTGGAAAATCGACCCGATGCATTCGGATGCGCATTTTTCAGTTAAACACTTGATGATTTCCAACGTCGACGGTGATTTCGGTCACATTACGGGCACCATCAATTACGACGGCAAAGATTTAGCCAAAGCGACAGTGGAAGCAAACATCGACGTCAACTTGATTAGTACACGAGAAGAAAAGCGCGATTCACATTTGAAATCACCTGAATTCTTCGATGCCGCAAAGTTTCCAGCAATCACCTTCAAGTCGACCAAGATCGAGCCGACCTCAGCCGATAATTTCAAGATGACCGGCGATCTGACAATGCATGGTGTGACCAAGCAGGTAGTTCTGGACGGAGTAATCACAAAGCCGATCAAAGACATGCAGGGTTCGCCCCGGATGGGTGCATCGGCCACGGCGAAAATCAATCGCCAGGATTTCGGCGTCACCTGGAACAAAAAAATGGATGGTGGTGGCACTATGATCAGCGACGATGTAAATATCAAGCTCGACCTGGAATTGACTCAGCCGAAAGTTTCGAGCACCGAAGATGGTGCCAAGAAAGAAGCGGTCAAGTAACGGATTCCGCCACAACGTGAGGAACAGAGGCCCATAAAATAATCGCCACGCGGTAATTTGACAATCTGATTTTGATGAGGGCGCTCTAGCAGGCGCCCTTTTTCTCAGGGCGCGGTTAATCTATCCACACGTAATTCCCCCATTGAAGGCGATGCTCCAGGAGCATAACCTTGCGATCGAACCCAGCAAAGATAAGGATTGAAGTGATGGTCGAGTGCGCAGCTTTAAAAACCGGCAGTGATGGAGCCACAATAGCTTCCTCGAGCTCCACCGATGGCAAGTGCCTGGTCGACATGGCCAATCCCGAAAGCAAGCTGAAGAAACCGGCGGCTAAGGAAGCGGAGCAAACGCCTGCCGAGCGTTTTGCAATTACAAGCGGTTTCTTCTCGCAACACTTTGGTCCACGTCCGAATGACCCCAGCTATAAATTGAACGGTGACAACTGGGGCTTGGGAGCCAATTACCAAATCAACGACAGGTTCGGAGTCAGTGCCGGCTACTATTACAGCAGCACGCGCACGAATAATACCTATGCCACAGTCGACTACAACTACTTGAACAAAGGCAATTTCAGTTTCGGAGTGTCGGGTGGACTCGTTACCGGCTATCAAGATCTGCATGGACGGCCGCAACCACTATTGGTGCCAACAGCCACTCAGCATATCGGCAAAGACTTCTTCATCAGAGAACTCGTGATTCCGCCGCTGCATAACGTTACTCCGGCAGTGCTTTCTGTTCAATTCGGAGTCTATCCGGCCAGACTTTTTCATCACAAAAATTAGTCTGTCGTACACCGACCGGGTAGTTCAGTGCAAAAGCGGCGAGCTGGCCGCTGCAGACTCAGGAGCAGTGCGCATAATTGCCCGCGCGCAAGAACGCATGTGCTCGGCGGCATCATCTCTGAAAGTCGACGCCAGCAAATTAGCATAGGCTTCGAGCGAAGCCGCCACCTCAGCATGACCGCCACCGAATGCTTTCGTTTTCAATTCGATCGCCCGCAAAAATAGTTCTTCCGCTTTTTCTGTCTCTTTGTTCAATCTGGCGATCTCAGCCAGGTGGTGCGCGGCATAGGAGAGATCGCGTAAATTGGGACTGTCACTTCGTTCGCGAATATCTTGCAGTCTCTCCCATAATCTTTCCGATTGATCGATTTTGCCGGTTTTGAACGTAGCAAGAGCCAGGTTGTGCAAACTTTCACAAATTTGCAAATGATGAATGCCATACAGCCGTTCTTTTGTAGTGAGCAACCGCCGCCAGTATAACTCTGATTCGGAATAGCGGCCGTAGCTCGTATAGAGATACGCCAGGCGATAAACAGTCGAGGCCAGGGCATCGCTTATATCCGGCAACGATTTTTCTTGAATAGCCAGGGCCTGTTTGAGCAGCGCTTCAGCCTGTTTGAAATTGCTTTTCGATTGGTTGACCAGAGCAAGATCAGCCAGTGTCTCGGCCACTTGCGGATGATTAGGAAATGCTCTCTCCTTGATCGCCAGAATGCGCTTCAAGAGCCGCTCCGCTTCATCATAATTGCGTTGCAGAAAATGATAATTAGCAAGGTGACCGAGTCCTGTGATCACTTCGGGATGACCCGGGGGTAAATTCATTTCTTTGATCTGCAACATGCGCCGCTGATATTGCTCGATTTCATCGTACTTGCCCTGAGCATTTAAGTTAGCGATCAAATTTTGCAAAAGCGTGCCCAGAATTTGACTGTTCGGTCCGAGAGAAGTCTCTAAAATAGTCAGGGCGCGGCGAAATAAAAACTCGCCCTCCTTCAATTTCCCTTGTTTCTGGTACAGGGTGGCCAGGTCGGTCAAGCCCATGCCCACGTCAGGGTGCGCCATACCAGCATGTTTCTCTAAAATCAAAAGAGATTTTTGGAAGAGCTTTTCCGCTTCCCCGTAACGCTTCTGCTCTTTGTACAGAAGGGCAAGATTATTCAAGCACTTGCCGACTTCCGGATGTTCATCACCAAGAGCCCCGACATATATGTGAAGAAGTTTCTTGCAAATAGGTTCTGCCGCGTCAAACTTCTTTTGGTTGAAATAAACTACCGATAAATTATTAAGGCTGCTGACAAGGCTTTCGTGATTCGGCGGCAGAAGCTTTTCGCGCAACTCCAGAGACTTTCGATAAAGCGGCTCGGCTTTCACATATTTTGCTTGTTCGAAATAAACTTCAGCCAGATTGTCGAGGACGCTGGCCATAGCCAACTCGTGGACTTCGGCATCTTCGGCGGTCATGACTGCAGCTTGCAGAAACCTTTCGGCTTCGACGTACTCGCCATCTTTGAATGCTTTTTCGCCGGCTCTTATCAGATTGTCGAGCTGATTGGACATCTCAATCTACTCGGGTCGGAAGCTACTAGGTGCCTCGTCTTCTCGCGAAATGCGGCGGTAACCGGCCCAGTTCGGCTTGTCGAAGCACCTGCATTGTAAGGCATTTCCAGCATTTTTAGAGGGTCAAAAGGGATTATGCCCCGTATGACAGTGGGCGCACCAGCTAACCCAGTCAGGGACAGCCGTTACTGCAAGTGCTTATAATGTGTGTCGTAATTGGTATAACAACTAAGAGGCAAGCCTGCCTCTTTCGGACTCGACATCTAGTAACCAGGTCGCGATCGCCATCATCGATAAATTTACCCCCAGAAACGGGCACTCAGTCTCGGTCTTGTTGGTCGAAGACAAGAGCAAAGACGCCAGAGCGCTGGAAAAAAAACTGGCTGATTGCACGGGCACTCGGTTTTCCTCAGAGACAGTAAGCCAGGCATCCCAGGCACTCGAACGAGTAAAAGGCGGAAGCTTCGATTTAGTCCTTTTATCGTTGGCCCTGAAAGAAGCCAATGTCAACGGCTTGCTGACCAAAATGCTCAAAGCGGCCCCCCACACTCCCGTTGTGGTCATGGTTCCGAAAAGCGGCGTCGCCGATGCACAAGCAGCAATCAAACGCGGGGCAAAAGACTTCTTGATCAAAACAGAAGCAGAGCCCGAATCGCTCAGTCGAACCATCTTACGAAATCTCGGTAGCCGCGAAAAGGTAAGACCCGTTGATGCTTCTTCAGGAAGCGCAGTAAAAGCCGGGGGCGAGTCCGAACCATCTCTGGCGATGCAGGTCTTTAAGTCCGATTTTCTGTCCAGCCTCAGCCACGAAATCAGAACGCCGATGAATTCAGTGATCGGCATGAGCGAACTGCTCAAGCAAAGCTCTCTCACACCGGAGCAGAAATATTTTGTCGAGATCATTCAGATTTCAGGTATGTCATTGCTCGACACGATGAATGACATCGCTGTCTTCGCCAAAATGGAAACCGGTCAGTTGAATTTTGATTTTGTCGACTTCGACCTACTCAAATTGGTCGAGCATGCGACAGAAACGACATCAGCCCAAGCTCTCGAAAAGGGTCTTTTATTTACGACATTCGTCGATCCGACGATTCCACCTATGTTGCGCGGGGATCCGCAGAGATTAAGACAGGTGATAGTCAATCTTACGGCCCATGCCGTGCGCAACACCGAACGTGGTTCGATTCTAGTTAAAGCGGCACCCGATGAGATTTCCGCGGATCGAGCAACGATTACCTTCACAGTCACAGACACCGGACAACGTTCGGATCAAGAGAACCCTTCTTTGTTTCAACCGTTTGGTCAGGGCAAAGGCGGACAAAGCGGTCTGGGACTCGGTCTTGTCGTCAGTCAGAAGCTCGTGGGATTGATGGGCGGAAATCTCTGGGTTTCGAGCATCGTCAACGAAGGCTCCACATCCGGTGTCACCCTGGAGTTTCCCATTGGTACCGATTTAACCGGCCGCCAACAAGTGCTTGCGATGTTGGCAGGAAAACGGGTTCTATTTGTGAACATCGAACAAATGCAATTGTCGGTGCTGAAAACGTACGCAGCCGCCCTGGGCCTGCGTTATTACGCAATCGACAACGTCGAGAATGTTTTGCTTGCTCAACAGAACGCCACTAGCAGTGGTGACCCATACATGCTGATCGTCATGGATATATCGCATATCGAAGCTGGTCGAAAACTTGAACCGTTGGTTTTGAAGATTCTCAAAAAAGGCGGGACGCCTGTCTGTCTGGTCCGAGATATCGATGATCCAAGCGATAGCGGCGACGGCGATGACGACCTTTACTTGCATCAGATGTCTATGCCGGTCAAGCAATCCGATTTCTTTTCCTGCCTGGTTAAAATTCTTACGCAAGACGCGAACGGGCCAAAGCAGTCGGTAAAAGGAAAAAGATCGGCAGTCGAGCAAATTCTCAAAGGCAACTTCCAACTAGATAAACCGGTACTCGTTGTCGAGGACAACCGCGTCAATCGAGAAGTGGCCAAATTATTGCTGAACAAGTTGGGCTTGACTAGCAAAGGTGTCGCCAGCGGTGCCCAGGCGATTGAGGAATTATCAAAAAACGATTACTCTGTTGTCTTCATGGATTGCCAGATGCCTTTAATGGACGGTTTCGAGACTACCAGGCGCATCCGTAAAGCCGAAAAAGGCAAAAAGCAGAGCGTCAAAATTATTGCCTTCACGGCCGAAGCCATGGAAGGGGACCGCCAGAAGTGCTTGAAAGCAGGCATGAATGACTATATTTCCAAGCCAGTCACACTGGAAAAAATGAGCCAGGTTTTGCAACTCTGGTTGCCCAAACACGGCCCTGGAAATCAACCAGGCGAGCCAGTAGACGAAAGCAAAGATTTTTCAGAGGCCGCTCGGTCCGATTCTGAAAGCGAATCATCGCCAGGCGACTCGGTTTTCACCGAAGTCGAGGTTGGACCAGTCGATCATCTTTCAGCTCAACCAGCCGAGGCGTCATCAGATCACCCGATTCATCTGCTTCAGGAAACATTCGGCGGCGAAGCCGCGCAGCGATTATTCAATGTGTTCCAGACATTAACTCCCAAATTGCTGAACAAAATTAAAGTGGCCTTGAAGCAGAAAGATGCAAAAGTATTAAAGGCGGCAACGCATGAACTGAAAGGCCAATGCGCCATGGTGCGAGCGCAGACAATGGTTGAGGTTGGCCAACGTCTGGAAAAAGCGTTGCAGATGAAAAACTGGAGGGACGTGGAAGATATTTACTCAGAGTTGCAGCGGGCATTTGATCTTTTGGTTTCGGAGTCCCAGGAGCTGACCAAATGAGCATTTTGCCCTCAGGACGGCCTGCTGAAGAGCAAAAAAACGTCTTGCCTACTTCTATCTTCTTGATTGAAGACAGCGAATTGACGCGAGCAGTGATTAGAGAATCATTGCTGCAATATGATGGTCTCAATCTCGTCGGAGAAGCCGATGATGGAGAGATAGCAATCAAGCAAGCTCTGCAGCTGGAACCGCAAGTGATCATCGTCGACCTCGGTTTGCCAGGAATGGACGGCCTCGAAGTTTTAAAACGCATCAAAGAGCGACTGCCTGAGACGCGCCTGGTGGTTCTTACCTCGCAAGCATCGGACAACACTATGTTCAAGGCGTTTTCAGCGGGCGCCGACGCTTACCTAGTCAAAGATGATTTCACACCTGAAAAATTGGAAGAAGCGATCAGAGACGTCAATTCCGGCTCACAGTGGCTCGATCCGTCTCTCGCTGAGAAAGTGCTGAGTCAATCAGAAGCGGCACCGCCTGAAGCTCCGAAATTAACAGAAGAAGAAGAGCGCGTCCTGAAACTGGTAGCAGAACAGAAAGTGCCGCTCAAACAACAGCGGCGCAGCAAGTATCGCAATTACACCAAAGATGGCAAAGCGCCCCCTGAAATTTCTGGAAAAATCGAAGAATCGCCGGCGCCTAAAGAGGACTGGACCGACTTCATGAAGCGTCTGAATCGTTTCAAGGATGAGGCGCTCGATGATGTCAAAGTCGAAGATTAGTCGATAAAAAACTGATTGACTCGAAGCTTTCAAGACCTTACCATACGCCTATATGGTAAAAAAATTAAACATTGGTGTGCGCGAGTTTGCCTTGCCGATCCCTCGGACCGGCAGCATCGAAACTCACTCCGGATATGGCTCACCCATATCTACCGGAGACGAGATCCACGACAAGATACAGAAAGCGAAATCGTCACAGGGCGACGACTATTGCGCCGAAGTCAAGCTATCCCACTTATTTACGTCTAGTTTATTCGATTTCAACGTCAGCGGCTTCATGGATGGCTTCTACGCAGAAGAAGAGCACATCGAAGAGATCAAGACCACATTCGACCCGGCATCCCTGAAAGTAAAGCTTGCAGCAGAGCCAGACCACCCTTATTGCCTGCAACTGAAAACTTATGGCTACATGTATTTCCAGAAATATGGTCGCTTGCCCCGGCTAACGATTTTAATGGCGTCAACACGCGATGGCAGTCAAATGACACTGCCCATAGAGCTTCATATCCCAACCTACGAAAAGTGGCTGAAGCTGCGCCTCGAAGAGCTGTGCGTCGAAGCTTCCGAGCGGCAAAAGACAGCCCTCAAGCGCCAAGCAATTTCAGCTGCTTTGAATTTTCCATATGGTGCCCTGAGAGCCGGGCAACAAGAAGTAATAGAGACAATCGAAGCCAATATAAAGTTAGGGAAAAATTCGATGATTCAAGCCGCCACCGGTCTTGGAAAAACAATGGCAGTGCTTTTTCCGATGCTGAAAGACGCCTTTAAGCGCGGCCAAAAGCTCGTCTATGTGACGCCGAAAAACAGCCAGCATACGGTGGCCGAGCAGGCAGTAGCTGAATTGCAAGAGCAACACGAAATCAAAACACTGACTTTGACGGCGAAATCAAAACTTTGCTTAAAGGAAGAGATGATCTGTAGACCAGATTATTGCCAATATGCCAAAGACTACTACGAGAAGGTCTACAAGCTGGATCTGGTCAAACTGGCGAGCGCCAACAACTGCATGACGTCTAAGACATTCACAGAGATTGGCGAGCAAAACGAGGTTTGTCCGTTCGAACTCTCTGTCGACTCCATCGATCAAGCTGATGTCGTAATCGCCGATTACAACTATGTTTTTTCACCGCGCTCTCTGATTGGCCGTTTGACCACTAATAAATTTGGTTCCACTAAAAAACCGAATTTGGTCATCGACGAAGCCCACAATCTGCATGAGCGAGCGACCGGTTATTACTCGCCAACTCTTTCTGCAACGGCTCTCAATAATATTCTCTGGAATTTGCCAAGCAACGAGAGGGCCTTATTGCTGGGTGCAGAACGTCTGGTGAAAGACTGCTTGCTCCTGCTTGCCAGACACAGGCCGTCTGGCAAAATGCGCAGCGCCAGAGTCGAAGTCGATCGAGAAGCTTTTATCGCCATGCTCTTGCGCATTCATGACCTGATGGTGCGCTACTTAGACGGTGTTTTTGAATTGAGGCATGGCGACCCGGTTGTCTCACTCTATGGAGAATGGTCAGCATTTACACAAGCGCTAGAGTTTAAAGAGGATCGCTTCGCTTCTATTTATCAGGCCGATAGCACAGGTGGTGCCCTTAAAATCATTTGCTGCGACGCCTCACAAGAATTGCAAACAGCCTACAAGAGTTTCGACTCGGTCACAGCCTTTTCGGCAACGCTGAAACCATTCGAATATTACGCCAAAGTGACGGGGTTCGAGGTAGACAAGCTTGTTTCAGTTGAATTTCCCACCAGATTTCCCCGTGCCAATCGGAAAGTGCTGGTCATCCCTCAAGTATCGACCAAGTATTCAGATCGGGCTTTGCAATATCAGAAGATTGCAGACGCAATTACCCGCATCATCTCACTAAAACAAGGGAACTACATCGCCTTTTTCCCAAGCTTCGCCTTCCTCGACGAAGTGCATGCGCTTCTGCTCACACCCTTGCGAGGGAGCGCATTTGAAATGCTCAAACAAGAACGGGAGGGGAAAAATGCCACCACTGATTTCTTGACGAAGCTACGCGCCCTGGCTCGGCCGACAATCCTGCTGGCCGTCCAGGGTGGGGTTTTCGCAGAAGGTGTTGATTATCCCGGTGATATGTTGATAGGCGCCATCGTCGTCGGGCCGCCTCTGCCCACATTCGATCTGGAACGCGAAATTTTGCGAGAATACTACGAAACTCACTACGGAACAGGTTTTCACTACGCCTATGTTTATCCCGCCATGTCGAAAGTCGTACAGTCGGCGGGACGAGTCATTCGCTCCGAAACTGACCGCGGGTTGATCGTACTGATGGACAAGCGCTTTGTCTTGCCTGACTACGTGCAGACAATGCCGAAAGACTGGTTCGACAATTCAGTGCACGAATTGATTTCCAACCAAATCACCAGTGACATCAAACAATTTTGGCATGGAGTATCGCTATTCAAAAATTCTGGCATGGAGGTTCTCTCCCAGTAAGTTCTAATGATTATTTTGCTCGTAATTTGTTCGCATTCGCTTAAAAAAGATCTGGTCCTTGTTAACATCGTGATCCCTTCCAGACCCAGTGCCAAGCCAAGCTAGACTTTCAGAGCAGAATCTCCCCTGACAGGTACGTACTTGAATCTACAAGCCAAAGAATTCCTCTTTTTCGATTGCCAATCGACTGGCGCCAGTCCAGCCAACGGCAATGTATTGGAACTAGCCTGGTGTCAGGCCTCTGCTCGCGAAAAACCCAAAACTATTCGTGCTCATCTGGTCAAACAGCCGGACAAACAACCTGTTCCCTATATGATTCAGGCAATCACCGGCATATTCGACGACGACATGAACGCGGCGATTGATGTTGAAGACGCCTACGGACAATTTTCGCAGGGTGTTCAGGCTAATCCGCA
>CAJCHQ010000651.1 GCA_903970295.1 Bryobacterales bacterium | reverse complement strand
GAGGTGCTCTGCGCGAGTGGTGTTACTCACGTGCACAGAAGTAGTGTTGACGCTAGCCAAGTCGAGTTTTCGGGCGTCGAACAAAGGCAGGCTGTAGGCGTCAGTTGCGCTACAGGCTGAGGAATGTTAGCGAGAATTACGAGTCGGTCGAAACTAGCAACAATTGTTCAGCGCTGACTGAAGGCGAAAGGTCCGATTTAGAGCATGGAGCGTTTGAAGTGGAGAAGGACCTGAGGAAGAGTGAAGAACAATTGGTAGGTCTATTCAACTCCTCACCGATTGAGATCACAAGTATTAAGTAAATGAAAGAATTGGGTAAAACCCTCACGGGCAGCCATATTCTGTCCTCAGTCAGGCATCACTGGTTTCAGTGCAAGCAATTTCAAGCTCGCGAAGCTAGCGTTGACCGCGCCTTCTTGGTCAGACGTTTCGGCCGATTAAGTTGAAACTGGCTGGCTCACTCTAGCTCAACCACGTCAGACTAAATGGAATACAAGCCTGCTCTAATTGGTCGAGAAAAGCTGGTGGCAGACCAGAGCCAATGTGGGTGCGGGTCTCTTGATCGAAAAAAAATATATCGCATTGCTGGTACTGGTTTCGGAAATATGGCTTCCCGATCAGCTCTGACATGTGCATAACTCGCCATATTCCGTCTGACATGCGCTGGACTTGGATAACCAGGCGAATTGCATCGCAGATCAGCTCTTTAACTGCGAGTTCGGACAAAAGCGGATCAGCCGCATGAACTAAGCTATCTAGTTGCGTTACCGCGCTAGCTGGCGCATCCGCGCAAATCGTGAGAATGCTTCCGGGAAAGCTATTATTCATTACCTGCAGGAGCTTTGCGTTATCCAGATTCATGCAGGCGTCAATGATGCGGCTGGATCGAAGCGCTGACTTCGGTGGGGGTTCCATCTTCCCATCGATGCATGCGCAGAGAGCTTCAATCAGATCTGCTGTGCCTGAATTAGCGGTGCCAGAAACAAGAATGTTAAAGTTAGCGCACACGCACGCTTGCAGAATAAGCGACATTGCCGGTGTTAGCGCACCGGCTTGCCAGAGATTCTGGTGATTCGGCTTCCATACCCGACCTTCTGTCACCATACGTGCCCGCCGCTTTTGGTGCGAGTACTACTTGCCGATTGTCACTTGATTGGTTTCTACGGCACCGGCGCCATGAACGCTCTTGGCGATGCTCACCATTTTGTTGAGCAAATCCTGGTCGTGACATTTTCCTTTGAGCACAACCGTGGTGCCGGTTTGCGCAATCCAGACGGTTTGATGATCGTCGAAACCGGCCTCATCAAAGGCTTTAGCCACGCGTTTCGCGAGACCGCTTTGATCGTATTCACCGTTCAAGCCCACACGCTCAGGTGGAATAGTTGCTTGCGCTGTGGCGGGTGCTTGCTGCGCCGGCGCTTGTTGTGCTGGTGCCGCGTCGTGATGCCCAAATAATCTATCGAGCCAACCCATGTCGCTACCTCCTGACGGAAAAGTGAGTTCAGATGATATCACGCTTAATTTGGTCGACATCTCATGCCCATCCGCTGTTTTTTGTGCTGCAATCGTCAACACCTGGGGAGGCGTGCAGTCTGCCGGATAGTAGAAGCTGAGCTTGAGCTCTTGCAATGCGCCTGGAGCCAGTTTCAGCTGTGCAATAGGATTAATTCTCTGGCCCTGGCGATGAACTAAATGAATTAATTTCCTCTGCGCTCCCTTGTGATCTTGCCATGTGAATTTGATCGTTCCCCGGAACACGATTATCTCCGGCGGCGCCTCGAAGAATTGCAAACTTTCCTGGCTGTGCCAGTCTTTCAGCGGGCTTTGCAAGGTCAGTCCGATCAGCTCTTCAGACTCGGTACCGTTGTAAATCGGCAAGAGCAATTCGTAAAAAATTCCGTAGTTGCCACTGGACTGATAAGCCGTATCGGCATATCGCGCTAGAAGCGGAGCCGCTTGCACTTGACCAGTGCCGGCAGTGCCACCAGGGACGGTGCTAATTGGAAACGACAATATTTGACCTGGTGTGAGTGATAATTGACTGCCGGCGGCATCGTTGGCAAGAATGCCGTGCCATTTGGAGCCACTGGCTATTCCAGCGACGCGACCGTAAATCAACTCACCTGACGCTCCCGCAGGGCTGGGTGCCCGATCTCGCGGTGCGACCAGCGATTGCGTTTCCAGCACTTCTTTCCATGCCTCTAAATTCGGAGCCTGCTCGCCCTCGAATAATCTGGCATGCGCGAACAAAGCTAAATGAGCTAAATACACGGGACCATCGCAATCGAGAGTGAGATATCCGGTGCGCCCATTTAACGGATGCAGCAGCGTGTTAACAGGCAAAGGCTGGCAGGCTAAGAGCTTGATTTCCCCTGTGTCGAGTGTGATTTTGCCGGCTCCTTCTGCCAGCGCTTTCCCGCCCATCAACAAATCCAGGGCCACGCGGTCTCCGGGGCCAGCAAAAATTTGTCCGGCATCATTGTCTTCCACCGCTTGGAACTTCCGGAAAGGCGCATCCGGATTGGTCATATAGCTGACCGCGTTCGACATTTGTAAAGTTACTTTTTGCGCCGATGCATTGCCGACGATCAGTGCCAGATATAGAGTGCCTGAGTTGCTCGTTTTGTGAGCGTCGGTTATGTGATGAAAAAAAACCGAAATCCTGCCCCGCAGCGGATGATTCAGATGGGCATCAGGAAAGGCTTTTCTCTCTCCAGGAAAAGTCGAAAGCAAAATTCCTGGGCGACTCACAACCTCCGGGCTGTTGCTGTTGAAACACGGCGTGTCATCGAGCGATCCTGGCAGAGGCAAGACCGTTTGCAAGACAGTCAGTCGCTTCGAATCGGCTTTGTTCGTGGTCATCTAAGCATATTTTAGCGAGCGATGTCAGCCGTGCGGCAACAATTTTCAGCTTACCAGCATCAAGCAGCTAAATCTGCACCTGAGATTGGCCTACTGAACCCTTAAATTTGTCTGTGGAGGAATTGATGGCTCGGCACCATTCTAGAGTCCTGGCAGCGTTGACCAGAGGCTTGCTCTTATCTTCTTTTATTACCGCGGGCGTAGCTGTCGGTGTGCGAGCCGGCGAAGAAGATTCAACTCGACAGCAACGCCTGCCAGGAGATGTGAAACCCTCGGCTTACACACTTTACTTCGATCCAAAGCCTGAAGATAAGTCATTTTGGGGCGAGGAAACTATCCAGGTGCAAGTGACGCGTGCATCCAAAAAGATTGTTCTGAACTCTGCCGATATTCGTATCGAGGAGGCGGAATATAAATCGTCGAACGATGCGAAATCGAGAAAGCTGTCAGTGCACTACGAGCCGAAGTTAGAAGAAGTGATGTTGGAAACTTCACAGCCGTTTCAGCCGGGACAGTATAGCTTGACTTTGCGATTCGCAGGTTCGCTGAACGATAAATTGAAAGGGTTTTTTCGCGAGAAAGTGACAGACTCAGAAGGTCGTATCGGTTGGATATGTGCGACACAGATGGAGCCGACTGACGCGCGCCGAATGTTTCCCTGCTTCGATGAACCCGCATACAAAGCGACTTTTTCAATCTCGAGCAGTATGAACGCTAACGAATCAGCCGTATCGAATTCGCTGGTTGCAAAAGAAACGGTCGATAACGAGAAAAGACGCAAAGTCGTGTTTTTCGAGAAGACGCCGAAGATGTCGACTTATCTCGTCGCTCTGGTGATCGGGCAAATCGTGCCGTCTGAACCTATCTATGCCGCCGGCGTGCCGATCCGCATCTGGTGCGTACCTGGCAAAGAGCTGATGACAGGCTACTCGCGTGCACTCGCCGGAAAAGTTCTCGAATATTACACAAAATATTTCAACATCCCGTACTGTGCGAAAAAACTGGACTTGATTGCAATTCCTGATTTTCCGATGGGTGCCATGGAGAATCTGGGCGCCTGCACCTTTCGCGAAGACCTGCTCTTGGTCGATGAAAAGACGATCTCCCTCGATGCGAAGCAACAAGTGGCGATTAATGTGGCGCACGAAATGGCCCACCAGTGGTTCGGTGACCTGGTCACTATGCAGTGGTGGGATGATCTATGGTTGAATGAGGCTTTTGCCGAATGGATGTCGACCAAGGCGGTCGACATACTAGAACCGACCTGGCAGTATCGCAATCAGTTCACGCTCGAAAGAGAGCAGTCGATGCTCAGCGATTCATTGCGAGCAACTCAGCCGATTCACGCAGAAATCAAAGATGCAGATCAAATCGATCAAGTCTTCGATGAAATTACATACGAAAAAGGGGCGGCTGTTTTGTACATGCTGGAAGGCTTTTTGGGCGAAGATACGTTCCGAAATGGCATTCGCACCTACCTATCTGGTCACGAATTCGCAAATGCAACGCCTGAGAATCTTTGGACGGCACTGTCTGCCGCGTCACACAAAAATGTCTCGGACCTCATGCGCAGCTGGGTGTATCAGAAAGGCTTTCCGCAAATTACGGTAGACACTTCGCAATCGAGAGCATCATTGTCGCAGAAACGATTTGTTTTCTTAAGCGATCCGAAAGCGCAAGATTCAGCCTCTGTTTGGCAAGTGCCGCTGCAGATAAGAAGCCTTTCTGACGGGAAAACTCGGGCTCCGCAGAAAATTTTGTTTTCCCAAAAAACCGGTAATCTCGGCAAGAATATCAAGGCACCGTTTCTCGTCAATGCCAGAGGTGAAGGCTATATTCGCGTTTTATATTCAGCAAAAGATCTGAAACAGATCATGTCTCATCTCAAACAAATGACTGTGCTCGAGCGGTCGTCGGTTCTGTCTGATCAGTTCTATCTCGCTCTCTCCGGGCAGATACCCGTGAAGCAGTATCTCGACTTGACCGCCTACTACAAAGACGAGACTGATCCCAACGTCACTTCGGTGATCTGCAACCAGTTCAACGAATTGAATCTGTTGGTCGACGATAACGCACGTGCCCCGTTCGCTTCGTTCGTGCGCGATCGACTCGCTCTGGCAAAAAAGCAATTCGGTTGGTTGTCGGCTGAAGACGATTCAGCCCTGGTCAAGCGTGAGCGCGCAGAAGTGCTGTTGACTCTTGGCACGATCGGTCAAGACAAAGAAGTGATCGAGCAAGCCCGCAAGTTGGCCAACGAGTATTTCACCAATGACGATGCTTCGGCGGTCGAAAGTGAGCTGTACGAGCCCATGTTGAAAATCGTCGCATACAACGGTAATCATGAGGACTACGAGAAGATCGAAGCGTTGTGGCAACGCTCGAAAACTCCGGAGCGAAAGCAAAGCACTTTGATGGCACTGAGTGTCTTTCAGGATCCAGTGCTGATCGAAAAAACTCTGAAAATGAGTCTGACCAGCAAAGTCGAAAAGCAGGATGCTCCCCTCCTTGTGGCGGCGATAATGGAGGAGCGCTCCGGCCGAGGGATGGCTTGGGAGTTCGTCAGAAAGCATATTATTCGTATTGCCTGGCGGTTTCCAGAGCATCTGATGTTAAATCTGGTCATGGCCATGAACACCCTGGACACCCAACAGCAACTGGACGAAGTGCGAGCCTTCTTCCAAAAGCACCCGGTGCCCTCCCAGGCACGTGGTATCAACAAGATCATCGAAGCGATCGAGATCAGAGTTGCGTTTAGGCGGCAAAATGATTTGGCGAAGACATTCCAATCTCTAGAACTCGCGACAACGAATCAATCTCGCTGAAATGGAGGCAATTCGCTCTTCACAAAGCCGACGAGAGTGCACGCCTTCCGGATTCAAGTCTCAGGAGCTAATCTAATCCAGTAGAATCGTCGCCCGGCGGCAGCGTATTCAAGCGGGTATCGACGGCGTAAATGCGCTTCCCTTGTGATTCGTGATACGTGCGCATGAGAATTTCGGCTAGCAATCCCATCAAAATAAATTGGATGCCGACCATAAAGCACATTGCCACCAGCACCGGCAGTGGTGTCTCGATGAATGTCGTATCGTAGAAGTATTTGAGCACGATCATCCAGGTGAAACCGGCAAGAGAAACGCCGATCGAGCAAATGCCCGCCGTGCCGAAGACATAAATCGGCTTGGTGAAATAGCTGGACATGAACTTGACTGTGATCAAATCCAAGACGACTTTGAATGTTCTCGAAAGCCCGTATTTGGATTTGCCGAATTGGCGCGCATAATGATTGACCGGAATTTCTGCCACTTTGGCGCCATGCCAGCTAGCATATATGGGCACGAAGCGATGCATTTCGCCATAGAGTCGGATGTTCTTAATCACATCCCGGCGATAAGCTTTCAACGAACAGCCGTAGTCATGCAAGCGCACGCCTGAAATGCTGGAAATGATTTTGTTCGCTACCCAAGAAGGAATCAAGCGAGTGAAAAGCTCATCTTGCCTTTGTTTGCGCCAACCGCTGACGACGTCGTAGCCTTCGTTCATTTTCGAAAGCAATTGTTTGATGTCAGCCGGATCGTTTTGCAAATCAGCATCCATGGGGATGATGATCCGTCCCAGTGAATGATCGATGCCGGCGGATAAGGCAGCAGTTTGTCCGAAATTGCGCACGAAGCGCACGACTTTGACGCGGTCATCCTGGAGGGAGAGTTTTTCCAGCTCCTCGAACGAGCGATCGGTCGAACCGTCATCTATGAACACCACTTCCCACGACTGCCCGAGCTCGGTCATCGCCACCAGGAGCTTTTCGTAGAGCATTTCGACGTTGTCTTCTTCGTTGAAGACCGGAATTACGATCGACAAATCTGGCTTAGCCAACATTTTGGACATGCGATGTGCGCGAATCACTTCTTCTGACCATGTGCCCGAAGTGCGCATATCGATTGGGTTGCGAGGTGGTTTGTAAATGGACATCAGTGACCGGACAATGGGAATTATTAGGCGCCCTTAAGGTCGGCGCTGGACGATGTCAACATCGGTTAGTGTACATGCCAGGCACATGCCCTGTCGACTAAATTGAATCTATGCGAAATACTTGCGCCACCACCACTGAAACATAAGCAGCGTCCACAATTCTTTGCGTCGATCGGCTTGATTGTGCCGATGCTCGGATAACAAACCGTTAATGTAGTCGTATTCGAACAGTCCTTGCTTGCCAATGAAACTTTCGCCAAGCATTTCGTCGACCAGCTGGCGGAAGTCCGCATTGAGCCATTTGGCGACGGGAATGCCGAATCCTTTTTTGGGGCGATGGATGGTGCGATGCGGCAAGTATGGCGCGATTGCTTTCTTCAATAGATACTTCGTCGTCAAGCCGTTCACTTTTAAATGGGAGGGCAATGATAGGGCGTATTCGATCAGGGGATAAGCGAGAAACGGCAGTCGCACTTCCAGCGAAGCAGCCATCGAAGCTCGATCGGATTTGACTAGCAAGTCATCAGGTAAGTAAGTACGGAGATCGAGGCGCATGATCTTGTCGACCACGTCGCCTCCGTGCTTGGCTGAACCCAGCTGAAAGTAGCTGCTCGTCGAATCGAAGAAATCTTCTTCTCGTTGCGCTCGTTCAGCAATTTGTCGTGCAGTCGAAGCATTGTCTCTTGCACCACGCGTAGTGTCATTGATTAGTTTGTTCTGTTCGCTCAACGGAATCGAGCCCATCCAGCGCAAATGCCTTTGCACCGGTGACTCTGAAGCCGATGAGATGAAGCGTTTGACTTTGTAATCGAAGCTGAGGTTATTCATATTGACTGGCAGTGCGCGCAGAGTCGGCTCGATCAGATTCTTGCGCAAGATGCCGGGCACCCGATTCCAGACTCCAGCCAGTCGGTGCGCCTGGTAAGTCGGATAGCCGCCGAAGAGCTCATCTCCACCCTCTCCTGATAATGCCACTGTCACTTTTCGGCGCGTCATTTTGGAAAGGAAAAATGTCGGCACGATCGAGGCGTCCGCGATCGGTTCATCCAGGATTTCCCACAATTCTTGCATCGTCTCGAGCGCCAGTTCCGGTTGGAATCGAACCACCTCGTGATCTGTGCCAAGGTGGGTGGCGACTGCCTGGGCGTATTCGGATTCGTCGAAGGAAGGATCGGCAAAGCCGATCGAGAACGTCTTGATCGGGCTGCTCGACCGCGCCTGAGCCAGCGCTGCAATCGAGGAAGAGTCGATGCCGCCGGATAGGAAAACACCGAGCGGCACATCCGAGATCAAGCGCAGTTGTATCGAACGATCGAGCAATTCGAAGAGTCTGGCTGCCGCCTCCTCTTCCGACATTGATTTGAGTGGCTCGACTTTGGGTGTCCAGTAATTTTTGATCTCGACATTGCCGTTGCGCACCAGCATGTAGTGCCCTGGCATCAGCTTGTGAATACCAGCAAAAATCGAGTCAGGAGCCGGCACATATTCGAGCGACAAATATTTCTGCAAGGCATGCACATTGAGTTCGCGCTTAGTCTTCGGGTGAGCTAGAAGCGCTTTCAACTCCGAACCGAAAACTAGCTGCCCCTCGAAAATACCCCAGTGAAGCGGCTTTTCGCCCATGCGATCGCGAGCGATCAGAAGCTGCGATTTGCGTGTATCCCAGAGCGCGAAAGAGAACATGCCCTCGAGATGTTGCAAGCAATCGACCCCGTATTCTTCATACAGATGGACTATGACTTCGGTATCGCTCTTCGTTTTCAGGCTGTGACCGAGCCCGACGACTTTCTTTTGCAGCTCGTGAAAATTGTAGATTTCACCGTTGAAAACAATCCATACAGTTTCGTCTTCGTTAGCGATTGGTTGTTGACCGGTGGCCAGGTCGATAATGCTCAAACGGCGCATGCCAAAAGCGACTGGACCGATGGTCTTCTGCCCTTCCTCGTCCGGACCGCGGTGCAGAATACTCTGGCACATTGCCGGCAAATAACTCTCGGCCGGATCGATTGCCGTGTTATTCAGATTCAAGTAACCAACGATTCCGCACATTGTGATTTTTAACGAGTCTTAGTGGGCGTAATCGCTTTCTGGTTTGATACCAGAAGTAGTGGCACTGGTCCGGTCAGTTTGCCGTGACTTTTGATCAAAAAGCCCATGTCCAGTTTCTGGTACATGTACGGAAGCTTGGAGACGATATTGGCACGAGATTGCACATCGGCAGGCAACTGTTCGAAACGATCCTCGGGTACGATCACAAGGGCCGGGCTTGGTTTCATCAAATATGCCGCTAAATCATCGGTGCCGTCGAGTTGATCGGGCGCTCTGCCGGTTTCGAACAGGGCGGCGTCAAACCAGTCGATCGTTTTAGCGAAATCGCTGTGCATCGCGATGCGGGCTTCCGGGTGCTGTTTGAAAGTTTGCACGTATCCGAGCGCTGGGGCTTGCGTCAAAAATGCCGGTTGCACTTGCAGCGAAAAGGCAAACAAAACTCCGCACATGCCGGCGAAAACGGCTCCGTAAGCCAGGCGAGCTCTGTCTTTGAGCAGAGCCCAGGTGGAATAGAGCGCGCAACCGAGGAAAGTTGCCGGCATCATGATCCATGCCGTGACGTTATTGGTGCCGAGAATTTGCGGCAATGCCCAGGTCGAAATGCCGGCGCCGGCGTACATGGCGACGGTGAGCAGAGTGGCGACGATCGAAGCGATCGGCTGCTTGTTCTTGAGCCAGTTGTGCAGATGCAGACCAATGAGACCGGCGGCAGCAGGGAAGGCTGGCAGATCGTAATAGTTCATTTTGCCGCGCGAGAAGGTGAAGAACGTGGTTGTGAGAATGAGCCAGATCCACAGATAGAGCTCTTCTTTCGATTCGACCAGGTCGGTTTTGTTGCGCCATTTTTTTACGGCACTGAATAGCGCGAACGGCAGAAAGATAGACCAAGGGGCGAATCCAAGGAACAGCGATTCGACCATGTAGAGGGGCGAATAGTGGAAGGCATACGCCGAACCGAAGAAGCGTTCGACGTTGTGGTGCCAGAGCCAGGCGCCGACTGAAGCCGGTGTGTTCATGGTCGCTGCCGCTGCCACGTACCAGGGCGCGGCGACGGCGAAGAAGACCACCGCGGCGAGGGCGATTTGAGCGATGGAAAGAATGCGTAACTGCTTGGTCGAGACTAAATATATGAAGAACGAGGCTGCGGGCAATATCAGCGCGACCGGGCCCTTAGTGAGCGTGCCCAGTCCCATGCTCGCGGCGGCGATGCAATAACACAGCCAGCGACTTTTCTCGTTCTTCAAGCCGACATAGAGAGAAGTGAGGGCGACCGTATCGAAGAGGGTGAGCAGCATGTCGGTCATGCAGAGGGTCGCGAATTCCCAGAATCGCTGCGATGTGGCGAGGATAATCGTCGACAGCAGGCTGGTTTGCCATCCCCACAACCTGCGCATGGCGAAGGCAAATAAAGTCAGGCAAGCAAGCGATGCCACTAGAGCCGGAATTCGTGCCGAGAAACCCGAGACTCCGAAGGCTTTGAAGCAAGGAATGATCGCCCAGTAGTTCAAAACCGGTTTGTCGATGCTTGGGATGCCGCGGTACAACGGCACAATCAGGCTGTTTTTATCCATCATCTCGCGCGAGATTTCGGCATAGGCTATTTCGGAGCGATTGAACTTGGGGCGGGAATGAGCCAGGGAGCCGAACGCGACGCCGGCGACGAGAATAATAGCCGTCAGCCATGCCGCCCAGACTTTGCGATGGGCGAAATCATCCGCCTTCCTGCTCTTGAGCAGTCGTTGCAGGGACAGGTCGGGCCGGCTCTGGGTGGCGGTTGTCATGCTGGAATCCTGTAGGCGAATCAATATCTTGGCATGCTCGCCGGGCTGGGTCTTTAAGCTCCCTTAAGGGTCGTCTTATGGGCGGAAATGCTGGGGGGATCGTCCCGGGTGGGAGCCAGTACCGCTCGGAAAGTTACGTTAAGTATCAGACTTTTCGCCGGGAGGCTCATCCTTGGCAGAGCCTCGCCTGGCTTTGTCAGCATTAATTTATCGATAACCCCAGTTTCAGCTGGCTTGGATGGGTGCTGAGTTGGTTTATGTGCAGGGCATAATAAAGCAGATGCCCACAGCAGGCGTCAGTCAGTGAGTCTAGATGACAGCAGAAAAAAACGATTTTGGCATGGTAAATGAGTCTGGCACCGCCTGTGGTGGCGTCGATCAGTCGGCCCTCGCGCAACCTTCGCGGGCTGAAATCGCCGATAAGGCGAGCACGGCTCGAAACTTCGCTGAGGCTGCTGTGAGCGCTGCGCCAGGGCAGACATTGAAGGTTGGCGGCGATGTGGCCAATGGCGAAATTGCGATCGTGCCACCGGTAGAAGAGCAGGCTGTAAACGTCAACTCACAGAATAGCGCTGCACCGGCTGCGTTGTCATCGTCATCGGCTGCGAAGCCGATCCAACATGAACCTCCAGTCACTAGATGGGCGCCAGGTTTCGACACTGGGCTGGGCAACTCCAGACTCTTTCGAGCAACTGATTCTCGCTCGAAACAAGTTATCAATGCCATGTATTTTG
>CAJCHQ010000650.1 GCA_903970295.1 Bryobacterales bacterium | reverse complement strand
TGGTTCCACAAGACTGGAAATGTGCTCAACGCTTTGCCCAAATCACAGCATGGTCGGGCCAAAGCTGGACTGCAAGAGATTTGGCAAGCCGCCACGCGCGAAGAAGCGCTCGCGGCCTTCAACCGCTTTACTGACGCTTATGCGGCCAAGTATCCGAAGGCGACGGAGAAACTCACAAAAGACAGAGATCAACTGCTTGCCTTCTATGACTTTCCTGCCGAACACTGGCAGCACTTGCGAACGACCAATCCCATTGAGTCCACCTTTGCCACCGTTCGACATCGAACGACCCGCACGCGCAATTGCGTCTCGCGTGCGACGTTCCTGGGCCTCGCATTCAAGCTGATCGAGTCGGCGGAAAAATCGTGGCGGCGCATTCGTGCACCCGAAAAAATCGCCTCGCTGCTCGAAGGCGTCCCGTTCAAAGACGGACTACCGGTGACCGACAGCACACCGGCTCAGCAACCGCTTGCCGCCTGATCGCGCCGATTAATACGAACACCACATTTGACAATAACTCCAGTGGATACAGTGCAACGGTAGCCAACAGTGCCGACTGGTACCGTTGCAATCGCAGTTACAGTGCCGCCACAGTAGCAACGAACAGTCCGCGCAGCAGCACTGGTCCGCACAGTATCGAGGACGGCGGCATCAGTGCCACCATCAGCACCGTTGCCGCGCCACCACTTGCGAGAGTTGAACAGTCGGGAGCACCATTGCAGTGCCGCCGTCAATGGAGAGGACGCGCCGCCATCACTGCATACCCCAACTTTCGGATGACTTCGGGGCTTGATGTCCGAGAAAGTCCGGCAGCCAGTCGTATGTGTTGCCAAGCTGCGCCATCGTCATGGACCAACCTTGCCGTCGCTTCGAGGTGCATGACGGGAAAGCGATCCTCTGATCGGACAACAAGTAGGACGAGTTGATTCCCCCATCGATTTCGGAGAATCGCAGTGCGAAGTGCATCGCAACCTTCTTGTAGTCCTCTGCCGGGATCGGCGTGCGAAGCGCAACGACCAATTGATAGTTGCCACCGCGAGGACGCCAATCCGAGTGCATCCGCGTAGAGTAGACAAACGACGCAAGACCCTCGACACGGGCGAGGATGTGCTTCGGTCGCACATCAAACGGGTGGACGTTTTCAATCGTATATGCGAGGAAGTTGCATTCACAGGCCTTATGTTTTCCGTGAGGCAGTGAGGTGTAGGTGAATGGCGAAAATGCCAGACCGTCATCTTTCGACGCAACGACAGGCTTTCGAATACATCGGTTCGCGAATTCGTAGAAAGACTCGGTAATGCGATGTGGCTCTGCGCTCTTCTTGCTTGGGTACCACGAATAGGTCACTGCCGAACCTTCTGCGGCGGGAACGCGTGTTTCAAGTTGGATCGGTGCTTGTCGATGAGTTGTTTGCTGGTTTTGATGCTTCAGATTCATTTTGGAATAGCGTCTATATGCCAGCGTCCCCTAAGGTCGTGCATGCCACCCCGCAAAGGCAGTGAATGCCTGCGTGTATGCACAGCAACGTCGGGGACGCTGATTGATTTTCGATGTGTTCCCAGACATCGCTTTGCAATGACGGCAAAGCACAGCCAACGTTCGCACGAATGCGAAACAGGCTAAGTCAGGGAACTACTAAGGGAATTTCATATAGACGCACAACCAGAATGGTTGTCGCGTTGTGAGCGCACAAGGAGGCTGCATCTTTCTTCCGCTCACTGAAGAGAGAAGCGCAATTATCTCACATCCCAAAAGAATTGTCAATCATCGCTTGACGCGCGTGCCATTGTGCTATCTCAAAACAACATGGCAACGCAGTGCGTCATTTGCGTCACCGATGTCACACCGTAGCAACCGGCTGCGCCACCATTCCTCCCCGCACCCACATGATTGTCTGCCGACTGGCCTTCATTTCCCTCGCGATCCCACACCTTGCGGAATGTGCCGTTACCCGGTAACGTAGTCGCACAGAGCGTTACCGGGTAACGATGATGAAGAGAAGCGGGATGGCACAGACGACAGCAGAGCGACAGGCCGCCTATCGTGCAAGGCGGGCGACGGCGGGAAACGATGGCAACGGAGAGCGGCGGCTGGACATGTGGGTGGCAACTGAAGCTGATCTCGCGCTCGCACGGCTGGCACGCCGTTACTCGGTAACGAAACGGGAGATGCTTGAGCGGCTGGTGGTGCGGGCGGATGCGGCAATCGTGCGCAGGCTTGATCCGGTCTCGGCAGAATGGGATGCCTACTTCAGCGTTACCGGGTAACGGACCCACTTCCCTTGCGCAGCCGAGGTTCCAGCAACAGCCCACCCAATAGTGAGCGGCACCATTCAGCCCGCCATAACCGACTGGACACTACAACACTGGTTAATCAGCCTGCCTACCATTGTTACAGCGCGGCGCTGCCCTGTCATCCAGTGTTGCACTAGTCAGCGAGCGTTCGATTGCCAGTGAGGCTTACGTAGCCAAAGGGATTTCGGAAGATGCCCTTAATTTTGAAAACGAAAATGACCGAAAATGTGCTTGGGAAATCGGTATTGCTGGCGAAGACTTATGCGCCGGTTGGCCGCTGTATCTACTGTGGGGCATCTGAATGGTCGGCTAACCAGTCACGAAAATTAGGTGACGAGCATATCATTCCCGAAGGTCTTGGCGGCAGACTGGTTCTGCCGGAAGCTAGTTGTAGGAAGTGCGAAGCGGTGACAAGCAAAGTTGAACTGGAATGGCTGCGCAGTGCCTTCTATACGGCGCGAGTGCAAAAGGAACTCGGGAAGAAAAAAAAGCGTCCTCCGAGATTTCTTGGACTGCAAGTCCAAAGAAACGGAAAAGTGGTATGGGAATCAATTCCTCTTGAAAAATACCCTGCCATGATTGTGACTCTGCTTTTCGATAAACCGGAAATTCTTTCTGATTGCTCGCCGGTAGAGAAAGTGCTGTCTGGTGGCGTAGTTATTGGAATTCTCCCGACCTTCGGGCGGCTGTTGAAACCGTACCTAGATCAGGGATCAGTCACATTTTCTCCTCCGCGAAGCGGAGCTACCAGCGAGTACCTCGGAAGGATGTTGGCAAAAATTGCACATTCTTATGCCGTCGCCGAACTTGGAATAGACGGCTTCACGCCGTTTCTCACAAATATCGTCTTAGGCACTGACACTCGTCATCTTTCACATTATATTGGTGGCACAAGGGAAGTACCGCCAGCAAGCAATAATGCTTATGAAATAAAACTGACCATAACCGAGTCGATTGGGCGTGAGCGATATTTGGTTGTCACCATCCGCCTGCTATCTGACGTACAGGGTATGCCTGAATATTGGGCGGTTGTCGGCAAGCTTCGTGATAACGCAAATTTCCAACAGAACGACTTAGTCAACCGCTCACAAACAATCATAACCGAACTCTAATTTTTGTTGCTTCGATCTTGACCGTCCGCATCGAGCCGATTCTGTTTGCAAGAACTTCCCCCGCCTGAACCGAAAACCGAACGCGGCTTCTTCTGGCTAACGTGCGCAGGCACGTCTAACAAAAAAGACACTGATTGAATGGGCGCTATCCGTGGGCCTCATCAATCAAACCTTGATAGATTTAATACTCAATAGATCGTTTATCTTTTCAGACTGAATCTTGCCACAAATATCGCTTATATCACCCACGCTGATGTTCAGTGGATCATCCCCTATGGTTTTTGTGTTTATGCAAATTCTGAACTCGTTCTGATAACTGAAATGCTGTTGCTTCCAGAACGGGATTTCATCAGGCTGTATTGATCCATGAAACGTCTTATCATCGTAATATTCAACCAGCCTACCCTTGAAGTACTGCCCTCTCATTTGCAGCACACTTTTTAGACGGTCAAGAAATTGAGTTGCAGGAGTTACTACGGCGAAGCCACCCAATTTAGAATTTCTGGGATCGACCTCTAACTGTTTTTTCAAAGTTTCGCCTTCGCTTTCAGCATAATCAATCTTTCCGTCAATAATTTCAAAGCCGACTGTGTGAATCGAATACAGACAAAAAACGTGGAGATTTTCATGATAATCGTATGACATTGATACCGGGCCAGCCAAATCGTCATTCTTTATTTCAATTTCGCCAACTCCGGGAACAGTCAACTTCATCACAAAATCATTGGGCTGCCACCAATGGGAAATCGCCTCACGACTATCAGGTCGCCCGTCGTCTTTCTGTTGCTCCATCGTCTTGAAGTAGCCGAGTCTCTTCAAATGCAGATTTCCCCTCATGAACTCATCTGCATGCACTTCATTGTTAAAGAATTTAACAAAATACCAAATAACGGGATTGACACTAGATTTTTCTCCCTTTGATTCCCCCGAGATCAATTTCCCCGCTTTCATCGCTTTCTCCATATCGCTGATTGCACGGCCAATGTGTCGGAATCGGCACTAAAGATCAGGTTTCGAGACGTGTAAGTGTCTCGCCATTGACTGTGGCTTCGGGCAGCGGCGCAGCCCTGAGTCGTCGTTCACTCCCGTCGATC
>CAJCHQ010000649.1 GCA_903970295.1 Bryobacterales bacterium | reverse complement strand
TTATTCTTGCTGTGCTTATCATTGCAGTTGCAGTGGTCTGGTCCCGCTTGAAATACAAGCACCCGGCGCTGACCGACACTCCAAATTTAGTGGAGGATAAAAACCCAGATCAGTCGGTCCAAACTATTGAACAATTCGCCGAACCTCAAGTCGGGCAAGAAAGTCTTGAAATTTCTGACAGAATAGGCATCGAATCAACTGACTCCCGGACTGAATCGATATCCGCGGATGTCTGCGATCAAATTGTTCTTGAGTCTGCTGCCCAAAGTGAACTTGAAAAGTCGCGAGAAGAAATACGCGGCGCGGGAGTTCAAACCGTATGTTGGAAAGAGAGAACTCGCTGGTCCATCGGCATCACTCTTTTCGGAGACTTGGGCGAATCGATTACTCTTTTGCAACAGGGAGTGAAACTACAAACGCGTGGGAATCAGCGCCTTTGGCTTCTGAATAGTATCGAAAAGGACTTATCGGTGTTACATTCAGACTCGTTGCATCAAACGGCTGCGATTGGCGAATTCCCGATGTTGTTCAAACTGTCCAAAGGAGATTCCAATCGCGGCGTAGGAGTGAGAAAGATCACTCAGGGCACCTACTTGGCGGTTGCACCATCTGAATGGCAGCGAGATGATTCGTTCGCCGGGGATCCACCAATTGCTCCAGAGTCCACCATTTTCACCGGATTCACCGCGCACTATTTTATTGTGCGCAACCCGGACGATGTAATCGCGCTGCGGAACGCCGAGGGTGTGCTTTTCTTGACAAAGGCAGAGTCAACTGAGTATCAGCTGGAGGGGAACTATCTTCAAGATACAGAGCAGGCACAAGGACCACTTTTTGGGCCAAGACTGCCGCGAATCCTCGCCAATTCGCGCAGCGCTATGAATGCGGCGAGCCACATTCGAATCGAGTCGCAAAGTTACAATAGAACAGAAAAGGCTCTAGATTGCACCATCGAACGGGATACCAATGATCTCGCGCTGAATCTGTTAGATACACGTTTGCCGAGCGGCGCATATTTCGCAAGAATTCTGGATAAGTCCGGCGACGTACTCTGTTCTCTTCCATTTCGGCTGGCTATTGGTCTGCACCAAATTGTCTGTGACTCTTACACCCCTGCGCCTTCGGAACAAGGTCATGCCGATTGCCATGTCAAGTTCGTGCACGATGCTGGTTGCGTCATTCGGCTCGAACCCTCAAATAACATTGTGCAGCTGGAACGTGGAAGTAACACTACCGATATGAAGATCCCACCCTCGCAAAACGCAGACATATGCAACTTGACTTATTTCGATTGCAATGACGGTCAAGTAAAAATAACCGTTCGACTGAACCGCATTTGGTGGCGTCTACGAAGTTCCGACAACGACACCGCTGCCTGGACTGATAGTCCACAGCAATTGAATTCTCGCAGCGTTCGCGCAACATCAACAACTTTTGTCGACTTCTTGTTTCCATCTGAGCGATGGGCCAATGCAGTCTCGGTTGGGTTTGGCAACACACCTATGCGTCGTTACCCAGTCAAGGTGAACCTGCGCACTGCCCATGTACCATTGAGGGAATTTGCCGCCAGCGAGATCGCTGCAGAGACGGAACCGACGCTTCTGCACGCTTTGATCGACACGGACGTGGCCAGTTATAAACTAGTAGCTGCGCAACTAAGAATTTCTTCTCAGTGCAAGCTCTGCGACTCAGTAGTATTGGACAAGGACGACTTTCTCACTCATCTCGTTCGCGAACATGCCGGAAGTCTATTTCGCCCTGCTAATGAGGACGAACGGAAAAAACTGGAACCAACCATCCCTGACGCCATCTACAGATGCGGTCAATGCCAGGCCGAGGTCGTTGTGTCCATGTCGATTTCCACTGAACCACTCCGGCTGCTTCAGCGGCACTTTCTAAACGGATGTAGCAATGCTAGCGAGGACCGTCAGGAATATGTAGTTATCGCTGATAGAGAGACATTGCTGAAGAGATTGGCAGGAATTTGTGTTTGTCTAAAGTGTGGTGAAATGTTCGACACCGCAGCTGACAAACAAATGTCCGAACATTATTTTGAGGCTCATGGATTTGAATGCTACCAGATAGGCTAATTGATACTTAGCTTACCGAGCAGGCTATCAAATGACGTTAGACGCAGGCTCTCTTCTCGAAAAATGTCATGGATTCGTACTTTTTGTGTAGTGACAATTTCTTTGAGTTCGGTTTCCTGCACGAAATTAAGGCGTTTTCGAAGCTCAACGGCCGCATTTTTAGGAATGTCGAAGTTAATGACCAAGGAGCTTATGAAGCTGCATTTGGAAAGCCTTCCGGTCGCCAGCTTAGTCTCCAAAAACTTGGCACTTTCATCCACGTTCCTAATGGTGTCATCCAATCTATAGTCCCTTTTGGTGTCGCAACAAATGAGCCGAACCTCATTAAGTCTGACAGCAATAACTTTGACTGAACCCGACATCGCGGCGGGTAACATATGAACTGTATACCCCATGCTTCTCCACGCTGCCGCTACCAAGCATTCGAGGTTGCGCGGGGATAGACTTCTTAATTCATCGAGCGAAAACAGAGTTCCAACATCATTACTCTCATTACTCACATTACTCACATCGGCTATAAGAGCATCCAACAAATCCTTTTCTCGAATTTCCATGCCCGTTGTCGGAATCAGAAAGTCCGTCGCAATTTTGGACTTAGCCGCTAGCAAGAGGTGCAAACGTTCGTCGAACGTCACGAATTCGGGGGAGGTGGCTATCATTTGATAGACGTTTACTGCTCGTGTTTGCCCAAGGCGGTAAACACGATCGGTAGCCTGTGCTTCGCGCGCGGGGTTCCACCATCGACCATAATGAATTACGTTATTAGCTTCTGTAATCGTCAGGCCAACTCCTGCAACATCGGGCGACAGTATCAAACAATTGAACCCTGACGTACGCTCGAAATCATCGATTATCTGCTGCCTGAGTTCTGGCCGTGAACCCTTGTTGTTGGCAGCGCCATTTATGATGTCGAAGTGTCCGAAATCCTCTTCCAATACCTTTTGCAGGATCAGCTGCATGTCTATATATCTTGTAAATATGAGTACCTTTTCCTTACGCCTCTGGATTTCGTACATGAGGTGTACCAAGTCTCTAAGCTTGGTGCAGGAATCTATATAGTGACTGGCTGGATGGCCAAGCGCTGAGTCATAAATCAGTGATGGGTGCTGATATATTTTCTGTAATCGCTGGAGCGCCTTTAAGTGATTACCGTCCGCTCCCCCGCGTTGAAGGTCTCTGGCTATCTCGCGATGAAGCGCCGACTGGACGTCGCTGATGGGCGATAACCGCAAAATTTGTTTCTTAGGCGGCAAACCGGAAAGCGTGCCCTGTTTCGTTCGTCGCAGAATAAATGTTTCAGGTGTGTCAAATTTGAGCCGCGATCTAAGATGCTGAGCCTTTTCCTTGGCACATTCGGCATCGATCAGTGTAATGTTTTCTTTGACGAAGTCCTTCTGTGCGCCGAGAAGCTTGGGCTGGGCGAACTCCATGATGCTCCACAAATCAAGAAGTCCATTTTCCACCGGCGTTCCGGTCACAGCTATGGCGAACAAACATTTAAGCAGCTTCACACACTTCGCGATGTTTGTTCTCGGGTCTTTTATTTCCTGGGCTTCATCAATTACGATTATCGACCAATCGATTTCCTTCAGCGAGTGATAGTAATTTTTCACTGTTTCGTAATTGCTTATGATCAGCTTGTTAGAGCACAGTTGCTCAAGGTCGAGTGTCTTATCCGCTTTCTTGTATTTAGTTAGCCCGTCGCCATGGAGCAGAGTGTAAGGTTGAAAGATACTCCCTTGTGCATAAAAGTATTTTCGAAGTTCCCGCTGCCACACTTGCAGGAGCACCAATGGTGCAATAATTAGTATCGGCTTTGTCGTAGTGCCGGCTCCAGAGCCGAAGGCGTGCACTCCAGATTCAAGACACCAGGACAAAAATGCTAGCACCTGAACGGTTTTGCCTAAACCCATATCATCAGCGAGAAGACTACCGTGCCGCATACCGGCCGAGCCTCCTGAAATTGACAGCTTAAGACCGTGCTGCAACCAAGCCACACCTTGCTTTTGGTGTGGCTGCAGCGAGAACACTTTGCCATCAATACTATCTGCCAAAGAAGTGGGGGGTTCGTAAATCAGACCTTCTATATGATCTCCCTCGTGAAGCAGGTCTGCTCGAATCTCACGTCTAACAATCTGTGATTCTTCGATC
>CAJCHQ010000648.1 GCA_903970295.1 Bryobacterales bacterium | reverse complement strand
GACGAGTTGAGTGTACATGAGTGGCCCTCACGAAAGCCAAACTGTTGGGCCGATATCTGGTTACCTACTGCATGTATAAGGAGCGGTTTGACTACTCGTTCGAGGATACGACAGACGGTCGAGGTGAGTGATATTGGACGGTAGCTCGAGGGGAGGGAGGGGCTTACCCGGCTTCAAGTCCTGTCGTCCGGCGACGAGATTACTTTCCAGCATGACTCCGAAGATGCGCGAATCTCCGCGGGCAATCTGGACTTCGATATCGGCGCAAACAGAAATCTGGTTCTGCCAATTTTTTCTGCTGTTGGCGTGGCTGGCATCGATCATCAAATGCTGGGCCAGTCCGGCCTTAGCCATAGCCAGACAAGCCGCATCGACATGCTCAGCATCGTAGTTCGGCTCCTTGCCTCCCCGCAAAATCATGTGGCAATCCTCATTGCCATTGGTTTCGACAATGGCCGAGTGACCGCCTTTAGTGACAGAGAGAAAATGATGCGGTTGTGATGCCGCTTTAATGGCATCAATGACGATTTTAATATTTCCCTCGGTGCCATTCTTGAACCCGACCGGGCAAGATAGACCGGAGGCCAGCTCGCGATGGGTCTGCGACTCGGTTGTCCGGGCGCCGATAGCGCCCCAGCTGACCATGTCGGCAATATACTGAGGGGTGATCATGTCAAGATATTCCGAGCCAGCCGGCAACCCCAGCTCGTTGATGCTCATGAGGAGCTCGCGGGCAACGCGCAAACCCTTGTTGATCTGAAAACTGCCATCGAGATCGGGGTCATTGATCAATCCCTTCCAGCCCACGGTCGTGCGGGGCTTCTCAAAATAAACGCGCATGACGATTTCCAGATCTTGACCTAATCGCTTGCGCTCGACGAGCAGGCGCGAAGCGTATTCCATGGCGGCTTCGGGATCATGAATCGAACAAGGGCCAATGACCACCAGCAGACGGTCGTCGGCCCCGTGAAGAATACGATGGATGGCATGACGAGCCCTAAATGTAGTATTCGACGCCTGATCGCTGCAGGGAAACTCCCGGATCAAGTGCGCTGGAGGAGCGAGCTCCTTGATCTCCCGGACCCTGAGGTCATCAGTTTTGTGCGTCATCGAAATCACCATTGCCGTCCCCTGATTAGAAAAAATTCGCAAGAACAATCACATTAGCGCATCCCGCCTCATCCGCCTCATGTTTAACGCTCACGTGTAAACATCTGGAACAAGTCGGCAAGGCGATGAAAAATTTAAAGCGAGTGGAAAAGTAACTGAAAAAGAGCTAGTTTGTTCGGGATTGGGTGAAATCACCTGGTGGCTCCTCGAAAAATGTCTTCGAATTTAGATTGCGCAAGACGGACAATCTCGCTTCTTTTAGCGGCGATGTTTTTGCACGCGCCCCCGAGCCAGGCCGAGAGCAATCTGGTGGAACGCCCCCAGCGTCGGCTCTTTTCAGTCCTCAAACTGAATGATCTGCCGCCCTCGACGAAAGAGTTAGCCGATCAATTAGAAATATCAGGCATGCTGGCTGAGCTTTACGATCAGCAACATCCTGCTTCAAGCGAGCGTAAAGCAATTTTGCGCGGAAAAATTTTGGAAACAATACTCGAGAGTTATTTCGATGCGGCGTCAGTGCAAGCCGAGGCAGAGCGCGAGCAAGGTCGCTTAGAGGCCTTTAGACAAACACTTCTAGAAAAGCGCGACCGCAATGTGGAAGTGAACAACGCCACCAACTTCATTGCTTCCGGAACTCTAAATACAATTGGTTCGGCTCTCGGCTTTTCGGCCACAACTCCGCCTTTTCCAGGCAACCTCAATCAAATGCTTTCCGGTGTCGTTTCGACCGGTATGTCGACTTATGCACTAAAACAAAATAATGGCGGCAAGACACGTGGGCAAGGAAACCCGACGATCATTGCCGAATTATTCGGGCGACCGATCGACGAACGCACGGCATATCCTGAAAGCGTCTGGCGATTTTTCCAGGGAAAGCTGCCTGGCAATGCAGAAATGACGCGAGCCCAGGCTCTGGAAAACGCCTGGATCAATAGACATGAGCTGGAGAGGCATGGATCGCACCGGGAGCGCATGAAAATCGATCTCGTTTGTGGTGTCGTCACGCCTAAGGCGACCATGACGATCGGCGACTTGACCGACGAAATCAACATGATCTCGGACGTCTCGGCCGTGGCATCACTAATGGTGCATCATCTAAGAGATCTTTTGCGCATGATCGACTCAGACGTGATCGACTGAGGTCTGCCGACACAAGTAAGGGTCAGCTGCCAGCAGCCTTCATGCTCAATGATATGCGCTTGCGATCGACATCCACGCTCAAGACTCGAACCAGCACTTTTTGCTGCACTTTGACGACGTCGGCTGGATTTTTGACAAAATGGTCGGCCAGTTCGCTCACATGCACCAGTCCATCTTGATGAACGCCTATATCGACAAACGCACCAAATGCGGTGACATTCGTGACAATGCCAGGCAGGCTCATTTGTGGTTTAAGATCGGCGAGCGTGTTGACGCCTTCGGCAAAATCCACGGCTTCGAATTGTGCCCGAGGATCGCGTCCCGGTTTGGCCAGTTCAGCCAGGATGTCTTTGAGCGTCGGCAGCCCCACTTTCTCGCTCACATATTTTTTCATATCGATGCGCTTTCGCAATTCTTCTTTGTGCAACAAGTCATCGATCGAGCAGTTCAAATCTTTAGCCATGGCGTCCACGATCGGATAACTCTCCGGATGCACAGCACTGGCATCGAGTGGATTTTTGCCTGCCCGAATACGCAAGAATCCGGCTGCCTGCTCGTAAGCTTTGCCACCCAATCTCGCCACCTTGAGCAATTCTGAGCGAGTCTTGAATGGCCCTTTTTCGTCGCGATGTTTGACGATATTGCCGGCCAACTGAGGACCCAATCCAGATACATAAGTGAGAAGTTGTTTGCTGGCGGTATTCAGTTCTACCCCGACAGAATTGACACAGCTGGTAACGACGTCATCGAGGCTGTGCTGCAAAGCAGCCTGGTCGACGTCATGCTGATATTGCCCGACACCAATCGACTTCGGCTCGATTTTAACCAATTCAGCCAGGGGATCCATCAGTCGCCGACCGATCGAGATTGCACCGCGGATGGTGAGATCGAGATCGGGAAATTCTTCTCTTGCCACAGGCGAAGCCGAATAAATCGAGGCGCCGCTTTCATTGACCATGACGATCGGAATGCGACTGCCACCTTTGCCTCCGTCAGCCCCTGTCTTTGACAAGGACAAGCGCTTGATGAACGATTCGGTTTCGCGGCTGGCAGTGCCATTGCCGATCGCGATTGCCCCGACTTCGTATTGACGGCACAACTCGGTCACTTTAATCGCCGCTGCCGATTGTTCCAGTTGCTTAGCTGCTTCTGCTTCATGCAAATAAATCACATCGTGACGCACGAATCGACCTTGAGCATCGAGTAAAGCCAGCTTGCACCCGGTGCGAAAGCCTGGATCGATGGCCAGCACGTTTACCTGCCCGAGCGGCGGTGAGAGTAGTAACTGCCTGATGTTATCGGCGAATACTTTGATCGCCTCACCGTCGGCTCGCTCTTTCAATTTATTGCGCACTTCGGTTTCCATCGAAGGCGCGAGCAAGCGTTTATACGAATCAGCTAGGGCCAAACGCACTTGTTCAGCCGATTTGCCTTTGCCGGTAATGATGACGGATTCGATTTGTTTGATCAAATCTTCGGCGGGCGGTGCCACTTCCACACTGAGAAAGCCTTCGTGCTCACCACGCAACATCGCGAGAAGCCGATGAGAGGGGGCCGTCGCCGCCTCTTCCGACCAATCGAAATAGTCTTTATATTTAGCTGCATCAACTTCTTTTTTGGCTACCACGCGGGCGAAAATACGACTTTTCTTGGTCCAATAATTGCGAGCCTGCGAGCGCACACGCTGATCTTCGTTAATCCATTCGGCAATGATGTCCCTCGCACCAGAGAGCGCGTCTTCGCTTGCAGGCACTGCCTTTTCGATATTGACATAAGCTTTTGCCGACTCGTAAGGGTCGGCCAGCGAGAAAGAATAAAGCGCCTGAGCCAGAGGCTCCAGACCCTTTTCGCGAGCGATCGAAGCACGTGTGCGCCGTTTGGGCCGGAAGGGCAAATAAATATCTTCCAGTTCAACGAGATTTTTTGCCTGAGCTACTTTTGTTTCCAGCTCCCTCGTCAAAAGCGCGCGTTCGGTGAGCGAACTGATGATTGCGGCTCGTCTTTTATCCAATTCTTGCAGCTGAGCTAATCTGTCCCTGATCGTGGTCACGACAACCTCATCAAGAGAGCCCGTCGCTTCTTTGCGGTAACGGGCAATAAACGGTACGGTGGCACCATCTTGCAAGAGGCTGACAGTCGCTTCAACTTGTTTGTTGCTGATTTGCAACTCGGAAGCGATGGCATTTACATTCTCAGACATTGGCGGAAGACTCTTTTTGGCCGGGATGATGAACTCTTATCCTACATTATTGCCACAATATTCAGATCCAGGAAAATCACTGTTACGATACTCTCTGACTAACAGGATAATGTGGATGTGGACTAATTCCGGACAGGATATTTCGTGGCGAAAAAGCAAAATTTATTCAAATTTTTGAAATTCGTTGTGCTTGTCGTTTTTTTGCTCTTGGCCGGTTCGGCTCTTTATGTGGCTAAGGTCTGGAGCACCATGGCCGATCCCATTTTGCGGACGGTCACAGTCTCTGATAAAAAAAGCCACGAAACCGTTTACATCGGACATTTGCAAACTGAAGATGCAAATGCCAGCCCGCGCATACCGGTGTCGTTGCGCAATGTGTCACCAAATATGGTGAAAGCGATCATGGCAGCCGAAGATCGTCGTTACAGAGAACACCACGGCATCGATTCGCTAGGCATTCTCAGAGCTACTCTCGATAATTTGAAGTCATGGCGCTTCGCCGAGGGCGCCTCGACTATTTCGCAGCAATTGGCCAAAAATGTTTATCTCGATCCAAACGAACGCAATGCCAGACGCAAGCTCAAGCAAATCATCCTGGCCTGGAGACTGGAGGATCATTATTCCAAAGATCAAATCTTGGAAGCCTATCTGAACGAAATATACTTCGGCTCGAACGCCTACGGGATAGAAGCAGCGGCGCGCAAATACTTCCATGAGCATGCCCAGAATTTGACAATCGCCCAGGCGGCATTTCTAGCAGGTATAGTGAAAGCGCCGTCGATTCTAGGGGATCCGGACAATCGCGAACAAGCGATATCACGCCAACGCGATGTGATCGACAATATGCTCGATTACGGCTACATCGATCAAAAAGAAGCCCATCTTGCCGGCTTGGAGAAGCTGCCGAAATTTTGGGACAAGCCGGCCCCCACTGCCAGCGCTGCAACCAAAGCGCCAGCTGAGACCAGGTAACGGGGGTCTGCTAAAAACCTGAATCGGGCGGCGGTCCTGCCGGCCGCTTCTTTTGCTGCTCCAGAAGTTGCTGTTGCTGAGCGGCTTGCTCAGCGCGCACACGCATGAGAGGCGACGGCTTCACGGTCGGCTCTTCCGCCGGCTGAATTTTTTGCTCCAAAAGCATGATCCGCTCTTTCGCTTTCTGCACCTTTCTGGCGTCGCTACTGCAGCGCACAAATTCGCTATATTCTTTGACCGCCGATGAAAAGTGATTCTCCGAATCAAAAACCATGGCTAGATTCAAATGCGCGTCGGCATTGGCTCCATTCAATACCAGTACCTGTTGATAATTATCGATCGCACCCTGGTGATTGCCTTTCGCCAATTCGCACAAACCGATATTCAAATAGCATTTCTGTTCATCAACGTCTTCCAGGCGATTTTTCGCCGCCAGGATCGCCGAGTATTGTTTGAAAGCATTGGCCCAATCTTTTTTCTTCATGTAGCACTCGGCATAATTTTGCCAGGCGTCTGTGTACTTCCAGGGCGCGTTGCCGAGGGCATGCGTAAACTCCCACATGGCAGACGAGTAATCGCCTTTAGCCATGAGAATTTTACCGTGCAAATTATGCGCTTTTTCGCCTTTGCCGAAGGTTTCGGTCTGTGCTTTTCTGGCTTCGTCTTCAGCTTCTTTGAGACGATTATTGCGCAGATAAACTTCACCCAGATAATAATGCGCATCGGGCGAACCACCCATGTTTTGCTCGATGTGCTTGTTGAACGACTCTAATGCCTTTGTATCCTCATGCTTAGCCA
>CAJCHQ010000647.1 GCA_903970295.1 Bryobacterales bacterium | reverse complement strand
ATGGTCGTTCATACACGAGATGCCTGGGATTTTGTCGATGAGGCTTTGGCTGAATCTGTCAGCTACGATCTGATCATCAGCGACCTGACAGTTGCTGAAACCGTTGATGAAGCGCGCTTTCACAGCATCGACTGGTACTTGAAATTAGCTCGTCTTTTATCATCCCGGGGGGTGCTGGCGATCAATGGTGTTTCACCTCAAGCAACACCGCGCGCTTATTGGTCTATTTTCAATAGCATCGTTAAAGCTACTCTTAGCGCTCGTCCATATCACATTGTGTTGCCATCATTCTCATCATCAGGATACGGAATAGACTGGGGATTTTTCGTCGCTTCCAAAGAAGAGATCATGGCACCAGAGTTGGATGCGGATTTAGATTTAATTGCCGTGCCCAGAGAATATTTGCTGAACGCTCAAGTGCTCAGGCGTTTGTTCGTTTTTGCCGATGGGTTGTTTGCCTATCAGCCGATAGCCTCACCAGCTCTTGCCGGCAGCGACATTTTGCTTCAGTATTTCGCCAGCGACGATCGTTTCCTCACAATCGATACTGCCGAACGTGATGCATTTTCCCTGGACACGAAAACTCTTTTCCTGCCCGAAGCAGATTCCGGCAAGCATATACTGCCGGCTGATATTTGCACGGCGCTGGCAAAAGCGATTCAGTCCGATGACATTTGTGACAATACAAGGGCGGAAGGTATGCAATTGTTTTTACACGAAGTCCTCGATTTGATGCCAAATTTGCAGAGGGAGCAGACATCTATTCTGATCGCCGATTTTCTGCAAGCCCCGAGTGTTTTTTTGCAAGCTGTCGATCTGCCTCGACTAATCAAAAGTTTGCTTCGCCGAGCCGCAGAATTGCCGGCGCATCTGGTGACCGAACTAAAATTGCTGCAAGAGAAAATGGCTGAGTGGGTCGATAATCAAGAAAATCTACTTACTCTCGGGCATCGTGTGGTCAGCGTGCTCATTCTTGCAATCGTTGTTGGCAATTTGTTGTATCCCGATGCTGTCTATGCGAAAGGAGCGGCTGCGGCCGGTCACGGCGGCGGCAATCGTGGAGGGCGCGGGGCTGTCGGTGGGCGTGGTTGGGGTTACAACAACGGTTGGTCTGGAACTACTTATTACAACAACCGGCGCATAGTCAATCCCAGAAAAGGACCGATGGGACCTGGTCCGAGCCAGCAAATGGAAAAAGACATGCGCCAGATGAGCTTGCCCCAGCGCAACGACTTGAGCGATGCTCAGTACGGTGATGAGCATGGTAATTTTTATCCGGTTCGACTCTATCCCACGGCCCAAGCAAACGCCTGTGTCAGCGCGGTTTACCGGCTTGGCCCCGGGACCGATATTCTCGCTGATGGCCACATGGCGATGCCGTTGACCGATCAATCTTACTTTCTGATCACGCCGGCTGCGATGCACGTTGTTGATAAATCGAGCGGCACAGCTGTTATGTCTTTGCAAAATGATCCGGTATTACTCAGGCTGACAAACGCCGAAGTGACACGTCAACGAATCCAGTTCGCTGAAACGAATGCGCAGATATCAACTTTTGCTCAAACCGCTTTGCACTATTTGGACAAAACGACTGAGGTCTTCAAGCAATTCGGTCCAGATCCGGGCATGCCATTAGGGCAGTCAATCTCCCAGGGTATAGAACTATTTCCCAGTTGCTATCTGACCGCAGATGGTCGATACCTTGCAGTCAATCGAGCCGGGGGACAAAGAGTTTATTTAGATGGAAAAAATTGGTATGCCGATTTAGGGAGTTTGCCACTCGATGAACCTTATCCGGTGCAATTCAAAGCGGTTGCCGTCTCTTACTTGACCAAAATTGTGCGCGATGCAAACGCGACAACCAAAATGTTGCTGAATGACAAAACTGAACTCGTTGATCATCTGGCTACGTTGAATCGTGAATTGCAACACTACGAGACAGCTGGTGATAGTCTCGTTACTTTTGGTACTCGTAAGCTGCCTCGTGAAGAAGCAGTCAACTATATGCAAGCGGCAATGCGACGAACCGGTCGTCAGATCGAAGAGCTTGATCGGCACATAGAGCAGCTGCCCAAAAATGTCGACATCGCTCGCATCGCGTTGGCTAATTTGAGTGAGCAAAGGAATCTCGACAATGTCTGAGCTTGAAGTGCGTAAACTGGAGGATTTGTCTCAGGCAAGTCCGCTGGGCGAACTTTGGGAAAATCTCGTGCAGTCGAATCCCGCCAGCGGCTTCATGCAAAGCATCGCCTGGCAAGCTGTTAAATACAGGCAAGGCTTACCTTCCGTGCACCTGGGCATTTTTGCCCATGGTGAGCTCGTAGGCGGTGCCATTTTCTATACAGCCTCTAAGCGAAATGGAGCCGGGCTTCTTGTGGCGCCGGAGGGGCCGGTCTTGCCCTGGGACAATCAAGCTCTTGCGACCGAAGCCCTCGGCGCATTAATCGATGCCGCGCAAAGCCGCGCTCCTGAGCTGGGAGTGATGACCCTGCGCATTGAACCGAGACTGACACCGCCTCTGATACCAGCCTTGCGCGAATTTGGTCGGGCACCAGTCGATCTGGTGCCAAGAGATACGCTCTATGTAGACTTATCGCAAAGGGAAGAATCGCTGCTCTCTTCGATGAAAGCGAAGGGGCGATACAACATAAAATTGGCCGAGAAAGCTGGTGTTAGTATCAAAAGTGATTCTACGGTTGACCGTGTCAAGCGTTTTTATTCAGTCATGACTGAAGCGAGCATTCGCGACCAATTTCCTCTAGAGCCCCATCAATTTTTTGAACATCTGGCTGACGTGCTCGTGCCAGAAGCGAAGGCGACTTTTCTTTTTGCGGAGCACGAGAGCGACACTCTCGGGACGCTTTTGCTCGTTACTTATGGAAATCGTGCCACTTATCTTTATGGTGGCATCACAAATTGGAAGCGCAACCTCATGGGTGGCTATCTTCTGCAGTGGGAAGCGATGAAGTTGGCGAAGAATGTCGGCTGTAGTATTTATGATTTCTACGGATACGATCCATTTCGATCTCCGGAGCATCAATATGCGCGTTTCTCTCAATTCAAAAGTCAGTTTGGTGGAAAAGTGGTGCGATTTATTGGGGCCCAAGACTACTTTTTCGTCGACAATGTCGCTGATGCTTTTATCAAAGTAGTAAAGGAAACCGAGCGCGTTAAATCAACGCCTTTCGTGTAGGACCGCTACAAACTCGCTCAAACAGCTAGGTTTCAAGCGGTATCCGCATGATACACCGGCACATCTGTGGTCGAACGTGACTTATAAATTTGCGCAAAAACATCCGTATAACCCGCGCGAGGAAATGCCGAACGTGGATTATTCGCGAGACGATCTCTCGCCGTTAGAGCGTCTACTGGTTTTCCGCAAGTAAAGTACGAGTGAAGTCGTGCTAGTTCACAAATGCTGCACGCGCTCGAGTTACTATCTCGAGACCAGCATTAAGGAGATGCACCCATGAAGATTTTTGCAGCCGCAGCTCTGTTTCTTGTCGCACTTCAATTTATTTCAGCTCCAGCCATTGCCTGTCGCAATGGGCAGCATCGCGGCGCTCTCGGTCGCCATGCCGGTTCGCATATTGCGCGCTCGTTGGGTCGTGGCTTAGGGCGTCATGTCTAGTTCCATGCTGATGAACCAGATAACGGAGCTAGATCGCTCGATCAATCCCACCAAAATGCGACCTCTTTGTTTTCTTTTAGCTGGCGTGCGTATTCAGCCTCGGTTTGATTTTGGTCGCCCTCTGGGCACAGCTGTCTGGCTTGTTTGATGAAATCTGGCAGGTCTGCCGGAATGCGGTCCAGTTTTGCTATGACAGAGTCATAGCGAGCATGCAGCACCAGCAAACCGAATCGTTGGTCCCATTCTTTTAGTTGTTTGATTACGTCCACCCCGCTCATTCCGTAGTTGATCGCGGTCACGCCTTGGGCGACTAGATACTTATATTGATCGTAATTACGGATAACGAAGGCTTCGCGGCATTTTGTCGATACCGCGAATCTTTCTGGCACAGAAATTTTGATCTTGTCGTTAGCAATAGGCTCTATTTTGGCGTGAGCTGGAATCCAATTGCAGGGATATCCAGCGAACTGGAAGCGCAAGCCAACTATCTTGCGATTAATAATGTTGCCGAGCTGACTGTTCGCTCCGAAAAAACTAAGAGCCTGCGTAAGTAGTTTAGTCTGACTCTCGAGCTGCTCGACGTGTCTTTTTCTTTCAGGTTCTAGCTCACGCCGTTCGACTTTGCCAGTCGTGCTTATCACATTCGCCTCTTTGTCGATAATTAGTTCGGCCGGACCCTCCCCGCTGACGATCGGAGATGTTCCGGCATTCAATTTCGTGGCATAGCGATCGGCTTCATCTTTGCTGGCGAAGAACGCGCGCTTTGGCTCAAATTCAAGAGCGAATGCTTCGTAACCACAGGTTCTAAGTTCTTTCTTCAAAGCGACCAGCTTGTCATCCCATCCATCGCAGTTTAGGCCGAAGACCCAAATCTCATGCGGTCTGCCTTTTTCCTGTTCTAGCAGAGAAAATGCTTTGAGAACGTCTTTCGTCTCTTTTTCTCCGTGAGAGTGGAAAAGTTGTGACACCTCCAGAATGGCGCATTGGCCTCCTGTGATTGACTTGAGGGCTGAAAGTTCACTCTGCCAAGATTTCGGAGCGGCGTTCCTAAAGGAATCAATGTTGTCGCGGTCGATAATTATTTGTCCGGTATTCTCGGGAATGCCTTCTTGCTTTTGCAGCAAACCACTCAGCATGCCGTCGATATTTACTCCACCCAGTAAAGAGCTCATCGCTGCAATCTGGCTTAAAGTGAGCTGTTTGAGCTCGTTTGATCTTGCGCTCAGGCCTGTGATTTCTTGATAATCTTTCTCTGACCAGGCGGAAATTGGTTCTTGGTCCTCTTCTAGCTGGCGTTGCCGATAGTTGGGAAAGAGTCTTTTAGTGACGGGTATGACGGATGCTTGCGATACTATACGCAGGGCAGTTTTATCAACGTCGTTCAACGGTTCGGGAATTTTTACTATGGGTAGGCTTTGCATATTGGGATGGGCTGGAATTGAAATGGTGCTGGGTGGATAATTTTTGGCCGGCGGGGAGGAGGATGCGTTTTGTGCAGAAGCGATGGTGCAGGAAGTAAGTAACTCTACGAATACGGTTACATTAATGAAACTGTCTTTGATGTTCATGTGGTGGTGCGCGTGCGCCGATTGCTTGGCTAAGTTTGCATAGTAGCAGATTTTATAGTCTCGCCCAATGGCCTGGCGGCAGGCTCGTCGCGCTTTAATGCTGTTCGATGCGATCTGCAGCTACTTCTTTTTCTTGGAATTCAATTGAACTGCTTCGCGAATTAGTTCTTTAAATGCAGACTCATTGATCTCGTCGCCTTTGAAAAGATCGATTGCACGCCTCGCGTTTCCCTCAAGCCCCGAATTGAAGATGCCGCTTGGATCTTTAATTGAGGCACCCTTCTGGAAAGTGAGTTTGACGTGCGTCTTGTAGGATTCGCCAGTGCAGATGATTCCGCTGTCAGACCAAACTGGAACTCCTCTCCACTTCCATTCTTCGAC
>CAJCHQ010000646.1 GCA_903970295.1 Bryobacterales bacterium | reverse complement strand
TGTTGTAAGTATTCTGGATGTAATCAACTAGATTTGTTGAATACGAGAGCAAGTTGTTGCGCACATTTGCTCGATTAACGCCTTGAACCGAGGCTGGGCTGGTTCCGATAGTGGCAGTATTTAAAGCTCCGACGGTCGGATCGTTCAAAAATGTATTTTGAACATAGCCCATGGCAGTCCCGCCAATCGTTGATAAACCAATTCCAGGGTTCACCGTGTAATTTTTGAAACTTGGATCAAGAATATATGTGGTTCCCGCAATCAGCACCTCAACCCAAACATGCGAAAGCTGAAGGTGTTGCGAGTCGGGCTCTGCCGCGTTTGTTATTCCTCCATTGGTTAGCAGTGTTTGCGCGTAACCAATAGTCTGCGCGAAAGTCGGGCTGCTGCCGCTTGAATCATATTCGACTCCATACCACTCTGCTACCTGGGCTGCGGTCAACTGGATGGTGCCTACCACAAATGAGGGCGTCATCGTGAATGTGCCGCTCGTGACAGATGATGTGTAGTTTGCTTCAGGTATAGTGAGCAGTGCGATCAACAGCGAGCATTGATCGAAAGGTCCACTTATTCCATTAAGCAAGCATCCAAATGCTCCTTTCTGGTCACCCCATACCGGATGAAAATCAATGCCGTAAACAAACTCAAAAATCAGGTCGACATTGTATTTCAGCGATGCTGCCAGAAGTGGAATTGAAGGCGGACCTACAACCCTATTTGAGGCATTTCCAGGGGCGGATACTGCAGTCATCTAAACTCTCCTTTCGATATTCCTACAAGCTGGAACTGCCTCTAACAACCATCGCTACCGCACGTGATTGTCACAGCCGTGCGGTTGCCCATGCGGTCGTAGCTATAAACCACCGTAGTCCCGTTCAAGTAAGTGATTTGCGTTAAACGTGCGAGAGCGTCATATGTGAATGAGATGGCGTCTTGCTGCCAAAACAGCGTCGACGCACTTCCCCAAAACGGTGCATCTGGATTGCTATTCCAAAAAAGTGCCATTGCAGTTTCCTCCTAACTAATTTGCTGATCGAGGACCCCAGATAACGGCTGTCGTGTCAGTAACGCCCGTACTACCAGCCGTCCCAGCTTCTGTTGCGCTGCCTGTACCCGCGGAACCTCCGTAGACAGCGAGTGTTCCTTGATTGTTGATCCGGTTGCCCTTCAGTCGGATGAAGCCGCCGCCACCACCACCTTTCGTTGCATTTGTCGAGTTACCCCCTGCGCCACCCTGTGCCGACAAGGTCACTCCAGAAGCAATAAATATCTGACCCCCCGCCCTAAGCTCAATGCAGCCGCCTGCCTGCATTCCCGTTGGCGGCAAGTCGCCTCTCATTAGATTGGCATTGGACTGTGTTTGCGTTGGTGATGATGTTTCCACTGGCTTCGATGTAGATACCAACTGTAAGGAAACTCCGCCGGGCATTTCGGTGCTGACAGTGATGGCATTATTAATCAAAATATCACCGACGACATGTAATCGCACTTGATTAGCGGTGATTGTTCCGGTGGTTGAGTAATTTCCTGCCTGCCAATACTCGCCCGTTAAAGTTCCGCTTGTTGGTGGATTGCTGCAATTTCCTCCACCACCGAGAGCGAACGCCAGAGTCGTTGGCACAGAGAAAAATGCGACGCTGGAGACCGCACTGGTTCCGCTCACGATAACAGCAATCCTTAGAGCACCGGCGGCTAACGTCGGTGGTGTAGCGTTGTTTGCAACGGCATTCAAAGTAAATGTCAGCACGCCACTGACATCGGTTACATCGACATACGTGTCTTTGCTAGCGCTTACCGTATTAGTCAGTCGTGAATCGCCAGCTGGAACGAACCACTGGAGTCCATTGACCACCGCAACGAAGTAAGTGTCGGTCGTCAGATTGAAAGTCACCGATAAACCTGTTGCGGAATAGCCCGTAAATCCGCTCAAAACACTCGATGCGAATGAGTTTTGGAATGTGACGTTCATGAGTTCAAAATTGGACTGCATTTCTGCAACGGTCTCGGTGTCCGAACTCAGTGTCCCGATGGGGAAAAGTGGTTGCACCTTATCTAGACCTCGTGACTGGGACATGACTGAGGAACGCGAAAGAGTGTGCGTGCAAATGCTAGCCGATTCATTTGCGTGCGGCGAAGCATAAAGCTGCAGCTGAATTTGCTGATAAATCTGACTCTCGGTTGACTCAGAGAGCCGACAGCTTGAACTGATTAGAGTGTCATGGCGACCAAATATTACGCTCGCACTGAGCGCCAATCAAAATCGACAGGGTATTGATTGCGGGGCGATCGAGAGATTCCGAGATTCCTGACGGTGAGACTTTCATTGCGAATCGAAAAGAGTTGCAATCTCTGCTCGTCCGTCTGATCGGAGACAACCGCTCATCTCATTATTGCCGGTGAGGTTTAAAAGTGCAAGATGTTTTCAAAACTTTTTTTGATGAATTTTTCGGATGCTCATGAGCGGCGGCTCTCAAAAATAATAACGATGCGGATTGACGTTGCGAGTAGATTTAATCTGGCTCATCGCAAACAATATTGCTGCACCATATAGAGTGCAAGGCTCGGCAATCCGCGCGCGCTATGGGCGACTTGCTCAACCGTTTCCAACTGGTGACGGTCAATTAATGTTTTGAAAATATGTCGGTCAGAGACTAATGTATGAGCTTCACCGGGCGTTTTTTTTCATCTTGAAATGGGACGTATTTAGAGTTTTCCATTACTTATTTAAACCCAGACGCTGAGCACTTGCTAACGCTGCTAGAGTTAGCAGCGAACTCAGCCACCACTATTTCTGAGTGCAAAACCACTTCAGAGTCGCCTAGAAAGCAGCAAAGACTGCGAAGATCTCAACTGGATTAATTACACATCTCTCTCTGGTGAACTCCTAATTTTCTTTAGCAAAACAATCAAACAAGCATTAACCAGAAGGCGCTGGCATCGGTTACCGGACCACCGGGAGTAGGCAAGACGACAGCGGTTCGCTCAGTTACAGATGACCTGCCCAGTCACAGATATTCTGTCGTGTACTTAGCAGGGTGTTGAAAAAGTCGCATTCAGGATAGCGCCAATTTCATCCGTGTGCGATCATGGCGTGGTTCAACTCGGAGGGCTGATCTTGAGAAGTTCGGATATCAAACAGCAGGTGTTCTTTAGTTTCAAGTCAATCGAA
>CAJCHQ010000645.1 GCA_903970295.1 Bryobacterales bacterium | reverse complement strand
TTCCAATCAGTGCGCACCGATTTGCATTAATAAACATCATCCGCCCTGTCCAGTAAAAGCAGGTCTAATCATGGCATTGATCGGGGTGGCGCTACATAGATAAGAATTCATCAACCGTATGAATACAGTTAACTGCTCGACCTCGACGCGCGCCGCTATTAAATATTTTCTCCGGATTGGTATTAGATTGAGTTCCTGTGAATTGAACGCTTGAAACACCAGGAGTACTAACTTTTGACGCTGCGTACTAAGGTCTGGTGCTAAAAATTAATCGCTTTGAGTACGAATCTGCTCTTCGCAAAACGTTTTGGCAACGACCGAGAGACTTTCGGCTCTGTGAGAGGTTGCCGATTCGATTTTTGGCATTCGCTGATTCGCATCATCTACTGCCAAAGAGCCGGTCGTCAATTCGGCAGCCTCGCGTTTCTTTCGTATCTGTTCCCCTCCAAGCAACGAAACGATGTATAGAAGGGCTAATACCGATGACGTGTGACGTGCCGTCTCGCCCCGTTGATCCACCCAACACACTAGATAGCCTAGAAAAGCCAGGCGATAAGCTTGAGCCCGATCTGTAAACTCTGTGTTCATGCGAGAAGGAGCGTTGGTGGTGGTCCAATATTGGAAGGCTGCTTTGTCACCATAGCAAGTCCAGCAAAATAGATCTGCCAGAAATTGTCCGGTACAGCCTACGAGTCCACTGACTATTGCTCCTACGACGATGCTGCGAACGCGCATTTAGATTTCACCTTGCTCAAGGGGCTTTAGACATACTAGCATCAGTCAGTTTCAGGGAGAGGGCAGAGCTGTTAATCCACAAATAATGGGCGGTTTATCGTTTTGCGGACTGGATCTCGTGAACATTGGCGAAATCTATCACTTCCCTTTTATTCGCAAGCAGTCAATGCACTCCAGACAGCCGAAGCCGTTCAGCTTAGACTTGCCCGGCAAATTTCTCGCTGCACACCCTATTGAAGTGAACGCCTTTCTTTGAGCTTCTCTTCC
>CAJCHQ010000644.1 GCA_903970295.1 Bryobacterales bacterium | reverse complement strand
GAAGGTCGTCCGCGAAGAACCAATGATCAAGCTGAGCCCGGAGCATCTGGTGATCAGCCTGGCCGATCAGCTTGGCGCCGGTGCCATTGATGGCTGGACTTTCAAGAGTGCTTACACAGCAGTTTTCCCTGACGAACAACCAGGTGAACTTTTGCACCGTCTGGTTGAGCTTCTGGGTTCTCAGCGCTTGACCGGAGATTTGTTCAGAAGCGCATACGATGCCGTGCAAGCATCCGATCCGCCGCCGGGAACTGGGCCTGGCAATGCTACTGCTGGCGGTGCGGTTGAAATCATTGAAAAAGAAGTGATCAAAGTCGTTCAAGATGAAGCCATGCTGCAACAGCTCGAACAACTGAAGCGTTCGCAAGAGTCGTTTGAAGTGAAAATGAAGCAGCGCGAAACCGAGTTCGCGGAAATGCTCGGTGCCAAAGAGCAGGAATTGCAAGAAGCTCAAGAGCTCTTGAACTCGCGCTGGGAAGAATTCAACACGCGCTACGACGAACTGACATCATCTCTGCAAAAGAGAGATGAAGTGATTCAGGAGAAAGACTCGGAGATCGCCCGCAAAGAATCGGAAAACGTGCAGCTCCGGGCTCAGATGGAAGAGTTACGCGAAATGATGACCGAATTGCAAAAACAATTTTCGGGCAAACCCAAAGACGACTCACAAAAGGCTGCCAGCGGCTTCTTTGATACCGCGCCTGGTGCGGCACCAAAACCGGCGCAGTCACCGTCGTTATTCGACGCAGACCCTTCCAAACCCCTCTTCCAGGCGCAGGGTGAAGGTTTGCAGGGCAATCAACAGCAGCAACAGCAGCCGATCGCGCAGCAGCAAGTCAATCAAAATATGCAGGCCCAAATGCCGCAACCTGTGCAGCAAGTACCTCAACAACAGCAGCAGGCCCCGCCGCAACAGCAGCCAGCACCGCAACCGCTGCCGCAATCTCTGCCTTCGTCGCAAGCCGTGCCCCGGCAGGCTCAAGCGACAACGCCGTTTGCCGGTGCAGGTCCTGGCAGTTACGGCAGTGGTGTGCGGGCTCAGGTTTTCGAAGTAATTGTGCGTCAAGCCCTTGCCGGAGCGCCCTGGCGTGAAATCTGCGCTGGTCCTATGCAAGTGAACAACATTTCGCCCGACGAAGTCGAATCTGAAGTCAAACGCCGACAAGCACTTCTGGGCAAGAAGTAAGGCTATTTGCCGGTCTTATGACTTTCTTGATGCGAGATGTTGGCATCGGCGTTGCGCGCTTCTTGGATGATCGGCTCCATTTTGCCCATGAATCGCAAAACCACTAATTCAGGCAACTGGTCGAACAAAGTGAAAATTATATAGAACATCACTCCCAAAATCAGACAGGTGCACATAAAGATGACACTGCGCGTAAATCGGAACTGTTCATCGATCTTTTTGGAGATCGATTCCATTGTAATCTCTAGTTTTGGTTCTGTTCCGCTTTCCATTCTTCCTCGCCTGGAAGGCATAGACGATGCTACGCCGATCGTGTTTTGCTGAGTTCTGCCCGTCGCATTATAACCTCTTGATTTGCTGAGGTAGCCAACAGCTGGCGCATTTTTTTTGACCTGATAGATTGTGGCGCTCTCGCTAAATGTTTGGCTCCAAGGCTTCTATAGCCCGCGCCAAATCATTTTCTTCACTGGGATCGACAGTGCGTAAATCCACTGTCACTCGATCGTCAACGATAATCGACACTATGCTCGGGTCATGCCGGCGCAAAAGGAGAGCCAAATTCTGAGCAGATAGCAGTTTGTTCTTTTTGTCTGCCTTTGTGCTTTCCTGTTGTGCACCGCCTGCGATACTAATAGCCAGACCATAACCAGGTAATGCTTCAGATGGCATCGTGCCGCCGCCGAAGGCCGAAACTGTTGGCGCCACCAGACACTGAAGCTTGCTCAAGCGTGCATTCAGTTGGTTTGCCAATTTTTCTGCTCGTGCCTTCAATTCTTCCTGGTTAAATTTTGCCATGCGATAGACCGGAATCACGTTTTTGACGTCGGGACGCAAATACTGGCAGAGAATATTTTCAGTCAGTGCGACCGCTAGCTTGTCAGGACGCAGGGCTCTGTAAATGGGGTGCTTGCGCATCATTTCTATGTAGTGTTTTTTACCTACGACCAACCCTGCCTGAGTGCCTCCGAGCAGCTTATCGCCCGAGAACATGACGATGTCTGTGCCATTTCCCAACGCCTCTTGCACCATTGGTTCGTGCGTCAAGTTCAGCTCACTCAAATCAATCAGGGCGCCGCTGCCTAAATCTTCTGCCAGAGGAAGACTATGTTTGCGGGCAATTTCAGTTAGTTCCTGCCAATCTGGTTCTTCAGTAAAACCAGTAACGGCGAAATTCGAGCGATGGCATTTGAGAATCAACCCGGTTCTTTCACTGATGGCATTGGCATAATCGCTGGCGCGTGTGCGATTTGTCGTACCCACTTCTTTGAGAATGCCACCAGCTGCTTCTACCACATCAGGCAGTCGAAAACTGCCGCCAATCTCAATTAATTCGCCTCGCGAAATGATCACTTCTTTTCCGAATGCGAGAGCACGCACGGCCAGCATGACGGCAGCAGCGTTATTATTGACGACCAACGCCGCTTCGCATCCGGTTAATATTTGAAGAAGTGATTCGATAGTGGCTATGCGTTCGCCACGTTTGCCCGACTCGAGCGAAATCTCTAGCGAAGAATAGCCGGAAAGAATGCTCGTCATCTTCGTGACGACGCCTTCAGGCAGTGGTGCGCGCCCCAGGTTGGTGTTGAGGATGACACCAGTGCCGTTGATCACTTTGCGCAGCCTTCCCTCAAAGATTCGATCGATTCTCAGACAAACCTCGCGGGCAATTTCGGCAGAAGTAATTTGCTCGGCTGTTTTTGCTTCCACTGCATTTGTCGATGTCTCATTTTTGCTGCCGTCCTGATTTTGATTTGTCCGATAATCTTGCAAAACCGAGCGCGTCAAAACAGTCAGTATTTCTCGCCTCACCTCTTTCTCCCTGGCGATCAAAATCGGCTCGCGCAGAATTCGATCGACTTGAGGCAGGCGCATGTTTGGTCCCTCAATCTCGGCTCTATCAGCCATTTAACCCTCCCCGCGCACTGACTTAGACGCTGACTTGGACGCTTAAAAAATTCTTGAAAGGCACTGAAGATTGGATCTTGCCAGATCGGCTTGAAGGACCCACAATTAGAGTATGTAGTATCCGCAACTTTGTGAATACAGCTTAGCCGATTGCCAGACCGAAGCCGAGGTGGATCAATAAGTGGGTAAGACTCTCAGAACCAAAACTCTTTACCAGGACAAAGACTGGCTTGTCCAAAAATATGTCAAAAGATCGGAA
>CAJCHQ010000643.1 GCA_903970295.1 Bryobacterales bacterium | reverse complement strand
AATGAACAGAGAGATCAACGAATTTTCCAGCAGCACATTCTATGAGAAGTCTCTGCTGCCAGCGCCCGAAGCAGCCTCTCGTTCATTCTCTGCACTGCCGATCTACGGCAAACCGGATTATCTCGACGATATTATTTGCCGAAAGGAATCAGTCACTTTCGTGGAAGTCGATCATAAATTGTGCTCGACCATGAGCAAAGACGAGTCGGGCATAGCTGCTCAACTGGCTCTCAGACTAATGCTCGACCACCATCTGCCCGCGAGTGAATTGGCAATCATTTCTCCGCACAGGCAGCACAACAGAGAAATTAGATCCCAGCTCAGAAAACTTCTTGTCAAAGAGAACAGTTTAGCTGTCAAATCAATTCTCGATCAAATTTCGATCGACACCGTTGAAAAAATGCAGGGCCGTGAGCGCGAGGTTGTGATTCTTTCGCTGTGCGCTTCCAAGCGAAGCTATCTCGAATATCGCGCGTCATTTTTGTACAAACCGAATCGCCTGAATGTGGCAATTACTCGCTGCAGGACCAGATTATTCGTATTGGCAAGCAAACAATTTTTTCCGTGCAACAACAAAGTCAGAATCAATCCCCGCCATGCACAAATTTTCAATGACTACTATCAGTATCTCGAAAGGCGAAAAGTAGTAGGTGCCATTAAAACAGACGCTTTAGACGAGCAATCTGACTGAGTCAAACCGGGGCAAGCTGGACGCTGCTCACGCTGCGACCAGCAAATGTGATCGTGTATGCGCCAAGCTGGTAAGCATTGTCGCGGAGGCACGCAGGTGATTTGAATCACCTACTCCGGTGCAACCATGTCTTTCAATCAGTGCGCCGACGACGCGTCGTCTGCGCTCACTGACGTCGATTCTGCCACGGACTTTTTTGTGGTCGAAGTCTTGCCGTCGACCGATTTGACAGTCGACGATGATTTGACCGAAACCTTTGACGAAACCGTGGTCACTGAAGGCACAGCAGCTCCTGCTCCTGAAATTGGTGGCACGAGGGCAATGCCAACTTCGGCCAACTTAGCTTTAATTGCCGGAATCGCTTCTTCAGCGGCTTTTTCACCGGCTGCCATGGCGCGTTTGGCATCATCGGCTTTAGTCGAGATCAAACCGATGCCGTCCACCATCGGGTGGATCACAATGTCTGCGCGCTTCAACTGAGGTGCATCCACGTTGGCGAGCTGCAGTGCCACCATACGCTTGGCCATACTGCCCATCGCTCTGAAAGTATCGAGGGGAACTGGATCGAAACGCTCGTCTACGTCGACTGCGATGACGATGTCACCGCCCAGTGCCCGGGCTTCATCGACAGGAACGTTTTCAACCACGCCACCATCGACGAAGAGTTGCTCACCAATTTGCACCGGCTTACGCAATCCAGGCACAGCCGAACTGGCTTGCATGGCATAGCCCAAATTGCCTTTAGTCAAGCGATAAGGCTTACCATCAACAACATCGAGGGCAACAGCGGCAAACGGAATTTTCAAATCTTCGATGTTTTGTTCGAACTCAGGCAACGCCGCATCGAGATACTTACGGAATTTCCCACCTTTGTAGAGTCCATCATAAGCATGGTGCCCCAATGCGCGCGGTACGACCATAATCGGAGCCACGACCATTCTGACTGAGAGAGGAACAGTCATGAAGTGTGTCATCAAGGAACGGTCGTCGAATTTCTTTTGCAGAGTATCGACCGATACGCCAGCCGCATAAAGACCGCCAACAATGGCTCCCATACTGGTGCCGGCAATGGCGTTGATGGGAATGCCCTCACGTTGCAGAACTCTCAGTACACCGACGTGAGCCGCACCACGAGTGCCACCACCACCCAGCGCCAGAGCGACCCGACGAGAAGAATTGGCCGGCTGAGTCTTAGCCGTGACGGTTGGATTCGTCGTCTGCTTCACATCTTCGTTGGGTTTGCCCGTCGGCGTCTCGACAGCAGCTGCGGTTTGCGCTTGGGCAGGCTGAAGTAAAGCTAATAAAGCAATCATTAGTGATGATGCTTTCAGGGCGGTCTTTCTGGAAATCTTGTTACTCACCAATCTACCTACTTATGTTAGTGCTGCCTTGCGAATGACGCGGGGCTAGCCTAGCGGCTAGAGGCAGGGCACGGAGTGCTTAGCGATCGATGATCTTATACCTTCCTGTTGACTTAGAGGGCTACCTTGTCAAAAGCTCATGTCATTCGCAACGAAACGTCAGCATCGGCACTCGGAGCCGGATCTTACTACTGTATTACATATTATGAGCTTTAGTATCGTCAATTTGATTTAAAAGAGGGTAGAAAGTGGCGGCTGCCACCACCTTCCACCCTCTTTGCCGAATGAAGCCAGCGCCGTAAAAAAGGCTGGTTCAGTGCGGCCGCTTTCACGTCTTCCGGGACATACCGGTGAGAATGTATCTCGGCAACCCATCGCTGAATAAATCGAACGTTGAAATGCAAATCTAGAAGTAGTCGTAAACGCGTTCCGGTCCAAAATTGGCGAACACCGGTGTGAGAGGACGCCGAGGCAACTTGAGAAGATCGGGCTCAATGGTCTTCGCCGCGACATTTGCACTTCGCGACTTCTGCTTGCCGTTAGTGTTTCGCTCAATCACTTCAGCGGGGCGGCTACCATTGCCTACCATCTCAATCAAGAGCTGCGGGTTGTTTTCGCGAAAATCCGCCGCCACTTTCATCAGCAAGAGAATTTTGCTGCCGATGTTGGCGGGGTCCGGGCGTTCTTGCCAGACTTGCTGGAATTTGATCGCCTGAGTGTTCGGATCCAAGACAGTCACTGTCGTGCGGCCCATAACGCTCTGCCAGACCTGAATCGGGTTGTCCGAACCAGACTGATAGACCTTATAGAAAGCCATTGAGGTCATATCGCGACCCCACTCAGCCAAGACATGGCTGCCATCCTCGTCGAATAAGGTGCCTTCTTCCGAGCCAGTGCCGAATTTCATCGTCGCAGACAACGAGCCATTTTCGCGATAAAGGCTGACATAGTACTGACCGAGTGAGTCGGCCTGGATGATTTTGGCGCTGACATAAGTTTCGGTCTTGTCCGCTTTCCAGGCGTAGATCGTATCTTGAACGAAATGCAGCGCCTGATCGAAATAACGTAACCGCGCTACCAGATCGGAAGAGCG
>CAJCHQ010000642.1 GCA_903970295.1 Bryobacterales bacterium | reverse complement strand
GATTACGATGATTCGTCGCCGCACTTTTCCTGGACCCGGCACGTTACCGTGACCGAATTGGAGAAAGCTCTGCCTGACATCGGTAAAGTGCTCTCCTTGACTATAGTGGCGCGCACTCCGTCCAACCGTGCGCAATTCATTCTGGTCACGGGCACCGATTCCTGCCGACTGCTTTCGGGTCAATCGCTCAGGCACATCTTGAAGCTGCCCAGTACCCTATTTAATATTGGATGCGAAGACAATAGTTACGTCTTTGCCGGACGAGGGTTCGGCCACGGCCTGGGGATGTCACAATATGGCGCAAGGGCTTTTGCAGACCAGGGCTATAATGCAGCGCAAATTCTGTCGTATTACTATAAAGATGTAGTCGTCGACTTTATCGCGGCACCGCCTGGCATTTGAGGCTATTCAATTGTTCGTACAAATTTTTGCATATCTAGCCATGGTCGCCATTTTAAGCGTCCTGATCATCGTTCACGAATGTGGGCACTTTGCTGTCGCCCGCTTCTTCGGCTTCCAGACCCCTGTGTTTGGCTTTGGGCTGCCCTTTGGCCCGTCAATTGTGCTGGGCAAGAAGTGGGACACCGAATTTCGTGTTTACGCCTGTCTGCTCGGTGGCTTTGTTGCCATTCCCGAACTGGGCGACGAATCCGGACAAGACCCCTTTGGCGTGGAATTGAAACCGTTCAAGAAATTCCCTATCTGGCAGCGAGCGCTCGTGGCAGTGGCCGGTGTGGCCATGAACATGATTTTTGCTTATGTCGTCATGTTGGTCATGTTTTGCTCACTCGGGCAGCCAACTCAGCCTACATTCGTCGATGAGTTCCCGCCTGATGTGGTTCCTATTGCCAGAGAAGCAGGAATCAAGCCCGGCGATCAATTAGTTTCGGTCGACAACGAAGAAATAACCAGCTCAGACGATGTTGTCTCTTATTTGACCAGCCATAAAAACACTCTCGTTCATATCAAAGTACTGCGCGATCAAAAAGTCGTGGACGTACCGATGACGACAAATGAGCATGGCAAAGTCGGCATGGGTATGCGGGTAAAACCAGGTACTCTCAGTTATAAGAAAGTTTCCGGCGGCTTTTTCCATGTGGCCGGCGAAGCGTTCAAAAGTCTGTGCAAGCTGACCAAGAGCATGATCGATGCCCTGGGACAAATGTTTGAGGGCATCGGCAATCATCTACGCGGGATCAAACCGGCAGCAGGCCATCCTAATGTCAGTCCAGGTGACTTGCACGGTGTTCTGGCGATCTTCAAGATAGGGGCTGAGATTGCCCAACAAGATTGGACTCAACTCCTCATTTTCACGGTGATGATCAGCATGGACCTGGCGATCATGAACCTGGTGCCATGGCCGGCTCTGGATGGCGGTCACCTGGCTTTCATGGCTTTCGAAGCGGTGCGCGGTCGCCCGATGGACGAGCGTGCTCACGGAGAAGTGGTGAAGTGGGGCTTCGTCGGGCTTCTCGTCCTGATGGCTTTCATCATGTTTAATGATGTAACTGCCTTGATGACCGGCAAGCTCGATTTCAAAAAAGCCAAAGACGCGGACACTTCTTCTGTTAAACCGGTTCCGGGTGAGGCGGAGACGCCCCACACGAGCGCAGCCGATCAAGATAAACCGGCGGCGGAGGCGCCACCGGCCACGAAGTAGTGATCTCTCAGGAGGGCTGGATGCCTATCTACGAATATCGATGCACTGATTGCCGTGAGGTTTTCGCTGAAGAACGCTCGATGCATGAAACGTCCCAACCGCATTGCTCGGCTTGTGGTAGCGATACCGTCAATCGAATCTGGAATGCTTTCATCCGCGCTGGTGGTATTACGCCTGATGTCGGTCAAGGCATCACAAAAGGTAGTGCCAAGTCTTCAGGCGGGTGCGGATCGTGCAGCAGTCATTCTTGTGGTAGCTGTCACTAGCTGGCGTCGTATGTGTTAGTATGCTCGTTGGTTTAGGGCAAGGATAAAAGAGAGACGCTGCAGTTTTTTGACTTGACGTAAACGCAAGTAAGGGTATCTTGGTTAGAAGTAACTGATTTTGTTTGTAAGTTTGTTGGAGTCATTTCCAAATTAAGTCCTAAGAAGGATTGTTCATGGACAACCTGGATTACATGGTTAAAGATCCGTTGATTTGGGGATCCATCCTCATCATGCCGTTGGCAATCATCGGTCTGGCGGTGTTCTGGAAGAGATTCAAAGATGCCCGCGCAGCTAAGGAACAGAAGGCCGCTGAATAGTCGCCTCTGCCTGATTGAGGGATGCGGTCGAGAAGTAGGCGGCTAACGCCCTGCTTCTAGGTTACTGGCCGAGGGAGACGCCCCCGGCTAATTACTAATCCGAATTTCGAGCCTCTATTCACCTGTCCGCCTGCCGAGGCAGGCAGGTTGAATTTGCCGTTCGAAAAAAAATCCAAGGCTGCAAATTTTTTTAGCAGACGTTGCCGGTCAGCCAGATCAATTCGCCGCCGCGCTTGCTGTCGTCTTCGTTGGACAAAATCACATTCAGCTCGTCCAGCTCATCTTGAGCCAGGGCGAAAGATTCTGAATCGTTGGGAAATTGTTTGCTCATCACATCCTGAGCATAATTTTCTACCGCTTGTTTGCAGCTCTCAGCCAGATTGGCGTAGCGGCGTACGAAGCGGGGCTGAAAATCGGTGTATTTGCCGAGCAAATCATCAGTGACTAAAATCTGTCCGTCGCATTCGTTGCCGGCACCAATGCCGATTGTCGGAATTTGCAGGCGTTCGGTAATAATTTTTGATACCGCTTGCGGTACCATCTCCAAAACCAGACAGAAAACGCCGGCTTTTTCCAGGGCTTCCGCTTCGTGAATCAATTTGATCGCGTCGTCGGCATTGCGTCCCTGCACGCGCACTCCACCCAGACCGTGCACCGACTGTGGCGTGAAACCCAGGTGCCCGACCACGGGAATGCCCATACCCACTAATCTTTCCACAACCTCCAGACTGAGGTTGGTGGCACCCTCTAATTTTACGGCGTGGGCTTGGGCCTCTTTCACGAACCGACCGGCGTTAGTGATTGCCTGAATAATGTCGACCTGATAGCTCATGAATGGC
>CAJCHQ010000641.1 GCA_903970295.1 Bryobacterales bacterium | reverse complement strand
CATCAAATGGCCTGGATGAGCGATCAGATGAACATGGAGACTAATACCGCCGGTGGTTTCATCAAAGGGCTCGTCCGTTCGTTGTCCGGTGCGTCTCTTTTTCTGACTCAGTTCTCGACCGAGAGAAATAATGGCTTAGTCGCTTTCTGTCCGCGTTTCCCAGGCAAGATCGTAGCCAAACAATTAGCAGCCGGCGAATCACTTATTTGTCGCAAAGAGTCATTTCTATGCGCCCAATCGAGTGTGCAACTGGATGTATTTTTCCGCAAACAGATAGGCGCTGGTCTCTTCGGAGGAGAAGGGTTCATCCTGCAAAAAGTGACTGGTCCAGGCATTGTCTTTCTAGACCTCTCAGGCGAAGTCGTCGAAAAGAATTTGCAGCCCGGCGAAATTCTGCAAGTGCACGTTGGGCATATCGGAGTTCAAGACACTTCCGTGGGATTTGATATCAACTTCGTGAAAGGCTGGAAAAATATGCTCTTCGGCGGCGAGGGCATGTTTCTCGCCATTCTCAGCGGACCAGGCAACGTTATGCTGCAAAGCATGCCGATCGTCAATCTAGCTGAAGAAATCATGCGCTACTCTTCAGCGCCGCATCGCCAGGAAGGCGGTGCCTCCGTGATCGGTGACGTGATCGGCGGCATCCTGCGCGGCAACGAGTAGTTCGATATCGAAACCAGCTCAGTCCGACTTAAATACCTTTTTCCACCAGGGTTTTCGCAGCTCGGCGATCTCGGACTGCAGTTCAGCCAGCTGCTTTTGCAGAGTGGTCTCTAATTGCTCACGCTCGCGCATCGCTTCATTTTGTTGCACGATCATTCGCTCGGCTAATTCCTCAGCCTCTTTTTCTCTCACCGCAAGCGCCGCCAGGTGTTCTAGCTCGCGCTTCTCGAAATCCGGCAAGAGCCGCAGTTGCTGAGCCTGCTGGGCAATCAAAACATCCTTCTCTCGCAAAGCAGCCGACTGCATTTCAAGCCGCTCGAGCAATGGTCTCATGATCTCTTCAGCAACGCGTTTGATCACTTCGCGATATTCAACGCGCCATCCCGGCTGATCTTTTTCGGTCTCGGCCTCAGACGCGGGCAGCTCCGGTCCCAGAAGAGTAGAGAGAATCGTCCCCGGGGTCGGCAACGGTTCAGGCGATCGCTTTCCATCGCCTTCGACCTGTTGATCGGCAGTCTGTTGCGCACGCAGCCCGCGCCGAAAGCGATTCTTCCTTCGCTCTTTCAGCCGCTCCATTTCCGATCCGCTGACATACCAATCGTCCCAGAACCAATTACTCTTCTTCTCTCCTTTGAGCAATCCTTGCTCCAGCTCCCGACGAAGAGTTTCTTCATCGACTCCGGCTGCTTGAGCAGCATCTTTGATCGCTACTAGTTTGTCTTTGGGCATGAAAAATTCCTTCGCTAATTCGGCGCACTGGCGCCCGACCATTTCAAATTATAGGCACCAGGGCCAACGAAAACGACAACCGATGGGCGCTTTAGAAAATTGCTAGATTCAAAGGCTCGTTTGAATATCCAGCGATCGCCCAGGGCATATAGGCTAGCGCTTCAATGCGTCTGGCGATGGCTCGAGCAACTCTTGATTGAGCCGGGCGATGCCTTCGAAGGTGTCGCCGGCAGCCCGAATTACGGTTGCTTCATCAGCGTCGGTCAGCGGTAATTCGTTGAATGCAGCAGCGAATGATTTCCAGATCTGTTGAAAATTAGTACCGTAAGGATCGAAGTAAACTGCACCCCGTCCCTCATTTAAATGGTATTTATTTTGCAGATTGTGCGCGATGAATTTGCCGCCATGCTTGCTGCCGAGCAATACGTAATGGAACCCGAGCAGCGCGTAAGGATGCTCCGTCGCCGCATTTTCGATTTGATCCAGAAGCACTTTGGTGGACTGCCTCGGTCTCACTCCCTGGATATTGACTCCAAAGAATTCAAGATCTCTTTCCAGAAAGGGAACTTGTTTTTGGTCGTCTGTAAAGACAGTAGAAATTGCCGGAAGAGATTTTGCACTTTCGCCCAATCGTTTTTCCAACAATTCATGGATCAGAAGAAGTTGACTCAAATAAGCTGCATAGAGCTCTCTCGACAATTCACCGGCCGCCAATTGTCTCTGAAATTCCTGCCCCTCGGCATTATTGTGGTGCTCTCGTGTCCCATCCTTGAGCTGTTGCATAATGTTCATTGATCTTCGCTCCACAATTTTTGGACAATTTCTAACCGACACTGCCGACTTGAGACACGCTTTGTCACCCCATGTCTACCCAGATAGATTAGCATCACTGCGCTATTGTTTTTGCAACAAAACATCTTCACTATTCCAGAGAGAGGGTCCCAGCAAAGCGCCATTGACGCTGAAAACAGGAGCCAGGGCGTCGATCCCGTTTGTGCGGCGATAGAGGTCCCGGCGCTGCGAAAGATCGCGAGCGCACTCTAATGTTAAATCGCCGAGCTTGGCCTGAACTTTCCAAATCTTCTCATCAACCGTCTCTTCGATTGAGGCTCCGTCAACCCTGTCGACGAATTCGCGAAATTCCTGGGCATTATTGCAATGCTTGGCCGCCAAGAGCAAACCTACTTTAATATGCTTATCTCGCACATTTATTTGTTTCTCGCGAGCGTGATAAATTGCCAGACGACAGGCTCCATCCTTAAGCCCTTCGGAATCGGCCATGAGTAGCATGTCAACTTTGCTGCCAGCCACTGCGTCTGCCCGAAAAACCCGCACAGAAAATCCCGTTTGGCCCTCGTAGACACCGATGGTCGGCTTGGCAGTGATATTAAATTGACTGCCAGGAGTCGCATCGTAAGGCATACCGCTGCCTATAATGGCATCGGCTTTTGCCGGCAAGATCAAGTTTGTGACGAGCGAGTCGAAACTTTTCAAACGACTGGCATCGATGTCAAAAAGCGCCAGGACTGTGCTTTTGTTCTGCAGAATAGTTGGAGATAATTCTTCATGGCGCGGCTTCTCGTGCCCGCTTTTATCTTTTGTCTTGAATTTTCCATAAGGGCTGTTGTATCGATCGAGAACAACAGAAATAGTGGGCAACCTTTTCGAAGAGGCGAACTGCATGGCGATCAGCTTGTCCTGCGGAGAGTAATCACCACCGTTGGCGGTGCTCAAGCTGTAATCTTTGCATATGTAGTTGGTGCGATCTTTGGTCGGATAATCGTCCCAACGACTGAGAACCTCACGCGGCAAGCCTTTAGCCAGTTCGAGAAAGTGCGCGCTGGCATGATAACCCTCGGCAGTCGTTTCATTTAATAGTGGATAAACCTTCTCCAGATCGACCTGATCAGGTAGCGGCAAGTCTCTCAGCCCCGACAAATAGGTGAAAACATCAATACCCCCTGCGCCGGAAAGAAAGTCGTAATCGCGGCTGTGCGCACCCGAAAGTGTCTGGGTCGGTGCGAAATAATTGGCAGCAATATCTTGCCAGAAATAGTCCAGAATAATCTTGAATTTACTGGCGATTACTTTGTCCGGAGAAAAAAGGTAGCCCATTAGCAATGAATTCAGATCGCATGCGTAATAGGTGGGACTATCGAATTCGTGAATACCGGCTGATTTGGTGTAAGCGATCCATTTATCCAGCTGTTCTACACCCTCATATAACGCCGATTGATCGTCGATCGCCGTTCCCAGAAGAATGAAGTCAACCGCTTTCATCAAATATATGTTCGTATAAGTGACTGGTACTTTATGCTTGCGCATTGCCGCCAGAACCGCGTCTATATGCGGGCGCAGCCACTGCTTCAACTGGAGCGAAAGATGATTGCCGTATCCGATCAATATTGGTCCGATTGGCTGACAGCCAAACTCCATGGCATTCAAATCATTGATTCCGGCATCACCCACTGTCCATGGCATTTGCCCAAAGGCGGCCGACGACTGGTCCATCACCTGGGCACTAAATTCGGTGCGAATTAATTGCTCGATTTTTGCCGTATCGCCTTTGGTCAGACAGAGGAAGAGCGCGGTGTTACCAAGGTCTCGCACAGTGGGGTGCGCCTGGGCATTGTTCAATTCTTTGAGGATGTTCTGCGCGCTTCTGCCTAAGGATGCTGCCAATTCATTTGTTCTTGCTTGCCTATCGACCACGGACCCTAAATCGGCGGCGCCAGCAGCCGATGTGGCAACGAGGTTAAGCATCGAGGCAGTGAACATCAGTTTCATGAAGGCCAAGCTACCGCGTTTTCGCTCACGTTTGGCAGTGCGCGCGAAACGCAATCTAATCATGATGACGCAGTCTCCTTTTTTCGTTCGAGAAGGCTATTCTATACCTGCGACTCAATCGCTAGTAAGATTAGCCAGATGCGCACAAATCAAAATTCAGTAGTCAAAGGTCTATGAATCCGAGAAAGAGTGGGATCCTCTGTCATCCGACTTCTTTGTGGGGAAAGTTCGGTAGCGGCGATCTGGGCGATGAGGCCTACGAATTCGTCGATCGGCTGATTGCGGCTGGTCAAAGTTTATGGCAGTGGTTGCCGTATGGCGCCCCGATCTTTGGCTTGTGCCCTTATACCTGTCGCTCGGCTTTCGCCGGCAATCCGCTTCTAATCAGCCTCGAAAAACTACAGTCCGATGGGCTGCTTTCTCAAGCGGATCTCTCAAATCTGCCAAACTTTTCGGAACAATCGATCGATGCCGGACCCGCTTACCACTTCCGCATGCAACTTCTGGAGCGAGCATTTTTGAATTGGACGGGCAGTGCGGCAAGCCCTGCTTATAAGCGCTTTCTTGACAAATCACGTTACTGGTTGCCGGACTACGCTCTTTTTTCGGCATTGAAAGACGAGCACAATGGTCAGCCGTGGCAATTTTGGGCAGTGGATCTGGGTAGTCGGGAAAAAAAATCTCTGAATCATGCTCGGTCCCGCCTGAAAGACTCGATCGAAAAGCACAAATTCTTCCAATACTATTTCTACAAACAATGCCAGGAGCTGAGAGCATACTGTCGGCAGCAGAGGCTTCTGATCGTAGGCGACATGCCCTTGTTCGTCGCTTATGATTCGGCCGATGTCTGGGCCAATCAAAACCTTTTCAAATTAGATTCTGCCGGCAAGCCGATAGTGATCTCCGGTGTGCCGCCCGACTATTTCAGCGCTACCGGACAATTGTGGGGCAATCCACTGTATGACTGGCAAGAAATGAAGGCTACCGATTTCCGCTGGTGGGTAGAACGGCTCAAGTATGCGTTCGCGCTCACAGACGTGGTTAGAGTCG
>CAJCHQ010000640.1 GCA_903970295.1 Bryobacterales bacterium | reverse complement strand
AAAAGCTTTGACCAGGTATTCGCCCGCCACTTTGCTTGTTGCATAGCACCATCTATGACCCCGCGCCGGGATAACCGAGGGCTGATCTTCGTCCGGCGAGGACGCAATCTGCCCATACGTCTCACTCGTGCTGAACTGTATGAACCTGCTCAGCCGCGTTTGACGGTCTGCAAGATCCAACACGTGGCGCGTCCCAAGTATGTTCACATCCATCGTCAAGATCTGCTGCTCGGCCACTCTTTTGATGCCAAGGACACCGGCTGCATGTACTATGTGGCTAAAATCACGCGACAGCAAAAGCAGATCTTGCGGCTGCGTCACCGAACCGAAGACGCGTTTGACAAGCTTATTTTCCTCCAACCCGATCGCGAAAGCAGAACTGCTGCTCCACTCGCTGTTATCAAACAAAGTTACCGAGAAGTCTTTTTTCACGAGCGCATGGGCAAGGTGGGCGCCCACGAAACCAAACCCACCTGTGATTAGTACTTTCTTTGTTTCTGCCACCGCTTCGAAACTCCTTTATGCGGGCTGGAAGAAACACGCTTTTCATGTGCGCGTGCTTCTCGTCCAGGATCATCCCATCGCACCCACGAATCAGCAACCACTAGATGCTGACAGCGTCAGTGGCATCTCCTTGAACAGGACTCAGCGTAGCGCAGAATTCGAAATGCGTAACCACGTGAATGGCTCAAGAACCGCTCAAACACTTGGCTTAGTTGATGAGCTTCAATTAATGGCTGGGGCTCGTTCTTGTCAGGTTAGCCTGTATATAATGGCAACTGCCACTTTCACGTTCACATACTGAGAATTTAAGGCCGGACTAGGGTTTCGCGATCACTCGAGGCGACTATTGTTTAAGCAAATCTTCGACCTGCAGAGGCAGGATTCGACGACTGTTTTTTCGAGCAGAAACACGTCTTCCGATGTGCAAACAACGAGGCGTATTGTGGTAATTGGTCTGGGCTATGTGGGTCTGCCTCTTGCGGTTGCGTTTGGCCGCCATCAGAAAGTGATTGGTTTTGACATCGACGCTCGGCGCATCGAAGAGCTCAACCGCGGTTACGATCGAACAGGCAGCGTGAGCAGCGGCGAACTGGCGGATGTTGAACTGACGTTTACCTGCGATCCTGAAGCAATAAGGCACGGTGATTTTTACACGATCGTTGTGCCGACACCAGTGACTACCGACAAGCAGCCCGATGTAACAGCGCTGATCAAAGCGTCCCGAACGGTCGGTAGATATCTTAAAAAGGGCGATATAGTCGTTTATGAGTCGAGCGTCTATCCCGGCGCCACCGAAGATCTTTGTATCCCCATACTAGAAGAAGTATCTAACCTCGTTAATGGAATTGATTTTAGCGTTGGTTATTCTCCAGAGCGCACCAATTACGGTGACAAAGAGCATACGCTGCCTGGAGTGGTTAAAGTAATATCGGCTCAAGACTCTGAGACCATGGCGGTTATTGGACGTGTCTATGGCAAGGTGATCGAGGCCGGGCTATGGGAGGCAAACAGCATCAGGGTGGCTGAAGTGGCCAAGCTCGTGGAAAACATCCAGAGAGATGTAAACATTGCGCTGATGAATGAAATTGCCATGATCGTCAACTCAATGGGATTGAGCACTGCCGAAGTGCTCAGGGCGGCTTGTACGAAGTGGAACTTTGTAGACTTCAAGCCGGGGTTGGTAGGTGGACATTGTGTTCCTGTAGATCCTCACTACTTGATTCATAGTGCCACCAAGGGTGGTAGCAGTACAAACCTGATTTCTTGCGCCAGAATGATTAATGACCGAATGCACGAATACATTGTCAACGAAACGATCAAGTTGATGACTGCCGGGTGCCTCATTGATTCCGACGCCACGACTCGAACCGCTTCCCCACCGCGTGTCGGCATCTTCGGGCTCACATTCAAGGGCGATTGTCCTGACATCCGAGAGAGTCAGGCTCTCCAAGTGTTTCGCCGTCTAAATGAATCGGGGTTTCAGCCGCTGGTGTACGATCCCCTCATCGATCCTGAGCAGGTCTGGTCGCTGCACGGAATAAACACCCTTCCCTTCGATCAAATCAGTAATTTATCGGCTGTCATCATCACCGTTCCACACAAGCAGTTCTCCAGTTTAAGACCGCAATTCTTTGCCCGGCTCTTGCGCCCTGCCGCACCAATAGTTGATGTGCCGGGTGTTTTGAATGCGAGTGAGTTTGCCGAAGCCGGCTTGCATGTTTGGCAATTGTAATCCCTCCTAAGCAGTTTAGTTTCAGAAAGTGATGCGTTTTCTTTCATTTAAAAATCGAGGAGACGCGCTGCCCGCGACGAGCATCACGCCAATGGGCAGGGTGGAGTCCGTCACTTCTCAATCCACTTCTCCAATCTCACCGTCATTGAATACGAATGGCTCAGGCCGAGCGGCCCCAGCGGTTTCAGTAATACATCCGGGTGCCTCCCGTGCCTCAGCATACGATTTAGAAGAGATCGAGCAAAGCGGTTTGTTCGATGTCGAATTCTATTTGAGCCAGGTTCCGGAGGCGAAAGACTATCCGCGGGGACCTGCCGCGCACTATTTGGAGCTTGGTTCAGCGGATGGTCACGATCCGCACTTCCTCTTCGACTCTGAATACTATGCGGCATGTAATCCCGAGGTGGCCGAAAGAGGCGTAAATCCACTTTTGCACTTTATTTCGTCTGGTGTCGCCAATGGTGCCAATCCACATCCGCTGTTCGACATTTTGTTTTATTTGAACTCGAACCCTGAGGTGGCTAAGTCTGGAATTAATCCATTACTGCACTATTGGAGAATTGGCGCACTCGAGAGCCGGAACCCACATCCTTTATTTGATACCACTTATTATCTCGAGCAAAAGCCCGTTGGGTTTAGATGGAGAGATAATCCGCTCTTGCATTTTCTCTGGTACTGGCATCGTGATCGAATTAGCCCACATCCTCTTTTCGATATGTCCTTCTACCTATTGGCGAATCCTGAGCTGGTTAATGCTGGAACAAATCCACTCATTCACTTTGTGTTATTCGCGACCGAAAGTGATCGCGACCCCCATCCGCTATTCGACACTTCTTATTACCTGGAGCAAAAACCACAAAATCTCAATCCCTGGGATATTCCCGTCGCGCACTTTCTCAAGTACAGCGGGCAGGGCGCCCCTGATCCACATCCGCTCTTCGATGTTTCGTTCTATCTGGACATGAATCCTAATGTGGCAGAAGAGGGTATGAACGCACTCTGTCATTTTGTGCGATTCGGCGCCAAGGAGCAACTAGATCCGTGTCCATATTTCGATACTGCCTACTATCTCGAAACCTACGCTTCAGCCCGTGAAGTTCAGGCTGATCCCTTGACGCACTATCTGACGGAAGGCGCGAAATCAGGCTATAACCCGAGTGTTCTTTTTGATACATGCTTTTATATCGAGTCTTGTTTTAAGCCTGGAGACGAAGTGGCTCTAGCTGGCGACAATCCGCTTGTTGATTATGCGAAGCGCGGACGGCACGAGAATAGAATTACGAGAAGACCGGAGCCAAAGTTTGCTCTCGTGGATGATGCGACGCAGAGTTCCGAAGTAAGTCTTGGTTGTGTCCTGCAGACGTCCTTTGCAAAGACGTTTGAGGCAATTGGGAGACCCTGCAAGCATCTTTTCCTTCTAGGATGCCTGATGCGAGGAGGAGCTGAGCGATCTGCCTGCCATGCCACCAGGCTCGCCATCGAGAGAGCTCACAGTCTGGATGATATTTTGGTCGTCGTCACCGATGTGTCAATGATCACCTGTCTAGATTGGCTGCCAAAAGGGACTCGAGTCGTCAATCTGGCTGAGTTGCACAAGAAGCTGTCAGTCTATGACAGAGGCGCTCTAATCACGCGGCTGATAGCAGCCACGCAGGCAGAAACCGTTCATATCTTCAATTCACCCAGAGCTTATGCGGCAGTTGCCTACTACTTTGATTATTATCCGCGCCCGAAAGCGAGGATCTTGGCTTATCTTTGCGGGTACGAGCTGTACACAGAACACAATTTCTCTGGCTTCCTGAACGGCCCCCTGCATCGGGCAGCCCCTCACCTCGACATGATTATCACTGATAACAACCGGTTGCGCGAAGCGATCAACGATCGATACAGACACGTATCCTCCATCGAGTCGAAGGCTGTGACGTGTTATCAACCGTTGATGACGACATTGCATCCGGACCTTTCTTTTGGCTCCAGCGCACAAATCCGTGATCGCAATGATCGCATTAACCGAGATGCTTGTAATGATCGAGAAATTCACAACGATCCAGATGAGCCCCAGAAGGTAATCTGGGCAAGCAGGCTCGATGCGACAAAGCGACCGGACCTTCTGGCCAGGATAGCTCACTCAATGCCTTCCGTTCAATTTGAGGTCTATGGATATTCGTCAAGCGGATACGATTTCGGTTTTCTGCGAAAGCTGAGAAACATCAAACTCATGGGTGAGTATTCTGATTTTTCCGAGATTCTGAAGTCTGACAAAGCGGTGTTCCTCTATACATCTGAAGCAGATGGCATGCCCAACGTCCTTCTGGAAGCTGTCGGAAACGGTTTCCCAGTGGTGGCGCCTGATGTGGGCGGTATTCGCGAGTTGATTACAGACAATAGTGGCTGGTTGGTGCGAAGATTCGACGATGTTGATCGGTATGTGAAATTGTTGGAGTATGTGCTTGCTCACCCGCAAGAAGCAAAGGATCGAGGACGTCGAGCCAGCAATCTGCTCAAGCAGCGGCACAGCTGGTCAGCGTTCTCTAACCGCCTGAGCAGTCTGGGAGTGGTGTGAAGTTTTCACGCCGGTGCGTTTTTCTAGTCTGAGAATCAAATTCTCGGTAATTCGATCGACTATGGTGGCACCATAATCAGTCAAGGCTCCTCCCCAGTTGACTGTTCCGGCACTGAATACGACACCACCACCGGAAAGCTCACGGATGGCCATCGTCGCCTTACCGGATTGTCCGTTTCTTGTCGTTCCGGGCCAGTCAGTTAAATCGCAATAGGCAAGGATTTTTGTATCGAGCGGAGTACCATCCTTCCCGGTCACTTCTGGTACGCCTGCGGCTGACATGACATACTGGGCACTGTCGGTCTCGTGCCCCATGATGGTATCGCGTTTGCCGAGTTCGTTTATGATCGTGCCAAAGCTGTCGTTTAAATAGAGTCCAGTTCCTTCGAATACCCAGTGGTCTGGCTGAGCGACTGAGTAAGCTTTGCCGTAGCGCCGTTCTTGATCTGTGTCGTTAATGATGTCCCACCAGCCGCCTCCGCTCCGGTAGCTGCCGAGGGTCATGCCATTCTCCGGCCTGTTTGTTGGAGAAGCGCCCCACATGCCGCTTACTCGCGAGGGGTCCGGCTGAACCATCGGATCTTTAGCCGCCAACTCCTTATATCCGATCATCTGTCGGCAGTTGCGTTCAAATCTTACCTGCCAGAAGCATGTGTTAGCGCCGAAGAAACAGACGTGCCCGCCGTCTTCGACAAATTTTTCGACGTTGTCTCTTGTCTCTTTCGACCAGTATTCATCGTGCCCGATGCTTACTATCAGGTTATAGGAATTGAGGTCGACGGCGCCGGAATGGACGTCTATAGAGCTGCAACAGTCGATTTTGATGTTTCGCCGATAGCACCATTCGAGAAACCTCAAATCAAAGTACCAGTAGTCGTATTTGTATCCGACTAGAGTGTACGGTCTGTCGAATGAGATCTGGATGCTTTTGGGTTGGGGCTCCCGGTTGTAGAGACTTTGACCACCCCAGTTGTTGTAGGCCTGGGCGGTTGTGTCTGTCACTTTGAGAAGAATGGAGGCGGCAGGAAGATTGGGTCTTACAACAAGGGGGACCACTGTCTTGCTGCTGTTAAGATGAAACTCGACTAGGTATATGTCGCTCGGCCAGGACAATGGCACTGCCAGCTCAAATGCAACTGGCCAATTGCATCCGTGCATGGCGCCCTCTGCATCCAAAGAGTTTTTGGCGAAAATGTTGACGACGAATTCATGTGCAAAAACTTGCTCGCCGGTTGTGCTTCTCTTCACCAACATGCGTACGGTGCTTTGCTTTGCCACGCGCACGTGAAACGCTATAGTGCCGCCCTGTTCGACCGACGTTGATGATGTGTAGGCTTCAACTTCCGTTCCTGGCACTACTTAGTTCCCTTGACAGGATTATGGTTTTCACGAGCCCAGCCTATCGGCGTTGGCTCTCATCGGCTGGAAGCTAGATGAAAAGTGGGTACGGTCTAATGTAACCGATCTTCCTCAATTCCGATTATCGCAAATTGCTTGATGTTAAGGCATTGGCGGCGCTTAAGGCTTACCCTCACGGCTTGGCCACGAAGAACTACCAAGCGCTTGGCTGCGGTATTGAGGGTTTGGTCTTTTCGCTCTCAGCAAAGAAGTCGGCAAGATTGGCGATGCCGTTTTCTAATGTCGTATGTGGTCTAAAGTCAAGTTCGGTCCCTGCTCTGTCTATACTGCAAATGCAGTGTCGCACGTCGCCGGGGTTGAAATTGCCAGTCACCGTAGGCGATGGCACCTTCCTTCCCAGCGCGTCGCTCACTGCTTGCGAAACTCGGGTAGCAAAGTCGATAAGGCTAGTCTGCTCGCCAGATGCGATGTTGAAACGAAAGACTCCTTCCTTTGTGCTATCTAATGCAGACAGGTTTGATGCAATAACATCACTGACCGAGACGAAGTCGCGCGTTTGATTGCCGTCCTCGGTGATTTTGGGGCTGCTTTGGGCTGCCAATGTCCTCATGAGCGCGGCACAGTAATTCGCCTCTGACTGACCCCTTCCGTAGACAGTACTGTAACGCATTATGGTGAGAGAGATTCCCAGTCGATTGCAGAAGCTGGCGAGTAAATCTTCCTGTGTTTTCTTAGTGATCGCATAAACGGAGTCGCCGAAGCATTCAGCTTCCTCGGGCGTGGCTCGAGGCTCCACCTTCCCGCCACATCCAGGGCATG